>JBFYSG010000046.1:0-19773 GCA_041301835.1 Chloroflexota bacterium
GAAATTGCCACCGGGCCATATGATTGCCAAAGGAGTTTTACTAAAATTGTGCTGAAAGGCATCTATGGAACCCTGCAATTCGCTATAAATGTACTCGTCGGTTGCCCCGGGTCCCATCGGCACGTTGTGCACCACCCCGTGTGCCTGGTGATCCACCCAGCCCTCATTTTCCAGCGCCACATTCCCCGGCAGATTATCCCTGCCAATAGAGTCATCCAGGCTGATCCAAGCATTGACCACCGGCCAACCCCATTCCCGCTGATACTCGCGGAAAAATGTATCAAAATAGAAAGCCGTCCGGCGGTCGTCCACCACCAGCAGGACGGAGCGCTCCGGTATCCAGGCGTTGAATTCCATGAAATCCGCCAGCTGCGCCGTCGTGATGGCTTCGAAGCCTTTCTCGTACAGGGACTGCATCAGGAAATGGAAATCTTCATCCGAGATGCGATCCCCGCCAGTCTCTCCCCCGATGGCATGGAACATGATCACCATCACGACCGTACCCGGGGCGGCGTGGCTGGAATCCCAGCGGTCGCGCAGGTACTGGCAGGTGTCGGTGATGTAGGTATGGGGCGTGTCCCCGTCATACAGGAAGGATGCCTGGAAGGGCGGGGGCAGGTCGGGGGGCGTCCGCACGGCGCTGGGGGTGGCGCTGGGGGTGATGGTCGGCGTGCCGGAGGGCACCTGCGAAGGCGTTACGCTCGGCTCGGCGGGCGCCGGGGTCGCCGCGTTGGTGCACCCGGCGAGCAGCAGGGTCAGCGCCAGGAGTCGCAAAAGGGCGGGGCGGATCTTCATGCCATCCATCTCCCCGGGCAGGTCCAGGCATGCCGGCAGGGGTGCCGGTTGCTCAAACGACCTTCTCTCCGCGGATGAACGCCTCGGTCTTTGCCAGGCACAGGTCGTCCTTGTATTGCTTCGGCGGGGTCTTGAAGAAATACGAGGAAGGCGCGCTGATGGGACCCGCCAGCCCGCGCTCCAGCGCCAGTTTGGCGCAGCGGATCGCATCGATCATCACCCCGGCGGAATTTGGGCTGTCCCACACTTCCAGTTTCAGTTCCACATTCAGCGGCACGTTCCCAAAGGTGGTACCCTCCATGCGCAGGTAGCACCACTTGCGGTCGGTCAACCAGGGGACGTAATCCGAGGGTCCCACATGGACGTTGCCCGGCTCCATCGGGTAGGGGATCATGCTGGTGACCGCGCCAGTCTTGGAGATCTTCTTGCTTTCCAGCCTCTCGCGCTCCAGCATATTGAGGAAGTCGGTGTTGCCGCCGAAGTTCAACTGGTAGGTGCGGTCGATGCGCACGCCGCGATCAACGAACAGGCTGGTCAGCACCCGGTGCAGGATGGTGGCACCCACCTGCGACTTGATATCGTCGCCCAGGACCGGCAGTCCTGCATCCACGAAGCGTTTGCTCCAGTATTCCGAGGAGGCAATAAATACCGGGATGCCGTTGACGAAGGCGCAGCCCGCTTCGATCGCCTGCTCCACGTACCACTTGGTCGCCATCTCCGAGCCGACTGGCAGGAAGTTGACCACCACGTCGGTGCGGGTTTCCTTCAGCAGGCGCACAATATCCGCAGTGGGACCGGGAGCCTTGGTGATCACGCCGGCGAGGTACTTGCCCAGCCCGTCATGGGTCATGCCGCGCACCACCGGCACTTTCAGGTCCGGCACCTCGCAGAACTTATAGGTGTTGTTCGGCTCGGCGAAGATGGCTTGCGAGAGGTCCTTGCCCACCTTGGTGACATTCACATCGATGCCCAGGGTGAACTCGATATCGCGCACATGGTATCCGCCCAGGTTGACATGCATCAAGCCGGGGACGCTGGCATCCTCAGGGGTGTTGCGGTAGAACTGGACACCCTGCACCAGCGAGGAGGCACAATTGCCGACCCCGATGATGGCAACACGGACTTTCTTTTTGCTCATAACAACACCTCCCGGGTGTGACAGGTTTTCGCTCAAGTCATGAAGTATAATCGAAATGACCATCAATATCGAATGCCCGCGCCAGTCCTGCGCGCAGGTCAACCCTGATGAGCGAAAACGTACACATCCAAAACCTGGAACGCCTGCTGGAGATCAGCCGCACCGCCTGCACCTCGCCGGAACTGGAACCGTTCCTGCATGCCTTGATCTCCACCGCCGCCGAAATGACCGGCAGCGAGGCGGCATCCATCCTGGTGCTGGAGGATGGCGGCGAGACCATGACCTTCCGCGCTCTGCCGTGGTTCCACCGCGATGCCCTCATCCCCGTGAAGATCCCGGTACAGAAAAGCGCCGCCGGCTGGGTTGTCTTGAACGCGAAACCGCTCATCATCCAGGATGCCAGCCAGGAAGCGCGCCACTTCAAAGGCGCCGACCAGGCGGCGCAATTCGTCACCCGCTCCCTGCTGGTAGTCCCGATCATCTACTGCGGCCAGCCCTTTGGCGCGCTCGAAGCGGTCAACAAGGCTGGCAACCTTCCCTTTAATGAAGCAGATCAGGCAGTGCTGGAAAACCTGGCTGCCCATGCAGCCCTGGCGATGCAGAATGCCCAACTGGCGGATAAATTGGTCAAGGCGTTAAGCGACATGCAGGAACTCGACCGCATGAAGGGCGATTTCATCGCCATCGCCTCGCACGAACTGCGCACCCCCCTGGGATTGATCCTGGGACATTCCTCGTACCTGCGCGAGATCGTCCCGCCAGACCACCAGCCGCAACTGGATATCATCGTGCGCAATGCCATGCGCCTGAAGGACATCATCGACAGCATCGCCAACATGGATAACGTGGAGCGCGGCGTCGCCTCGGTGCGTTACAAGGATATCTCCATCCGCCACCTGATCGAGGAGGTCTGCGAAACCTTCCGCGAGGAAGCCGAGCAGAAAGGCGTGTCGCTGCTGTGCGATACCGGCGGGGCTGACCTGCCGATCCAGGCGGATGCCACCAAGATCATCATGGCGCTCAGCAACCTGGTCAAGAACGCCCTGGCATTCACCGACTCGGGCGGCAAGGTGGTGGTCAAAGCCGAGCAGATCCCCGATCACATCAAGGTCTCGGTGGTCGATAACGGCATCGGCATCCCGCTGAAGGACATCCCGCACATCTTCGAACGCTTCTACCAGGCAGAATCGCACCTGACCCGCACGCACGGGGGCAGGGGGCTGGGGCTTTCCGTCGCCAAGGTGATGGTCGTACTCCACGGCGGACGCATCTGGGTCGAGAGCGTGGAAGGCAAGGGCAGCACGTTCATATTTCTCCTGCCACGCGAGTCCGTCCACCCGAAATCCAGCGAACAAGTCTTCATTTCCTGATCCCCATGAATGTGAACTATGTCCTCGCCGGGAGGCTGCGCCGCGAGTACATTCTCCCGCCTGCGGGTCGCCCATTGATCGATGTGCCCGGCGGCTCCCTGCTGCACGCCGCGGCTGGTCTCTCGGTGTGGGAAAGCGGCATCGGCTTGCTGGCGCGCGTCGGGGAGGATTATCCCCACGAGTGGCTCAAGGATTTCTCGCGCCGCGGCTGGGATGTGGGCGGCGTTTTCATCCTGCCCCAGGCGATCGACCAGCGTTACTTCCAGGCTTCGCCCGAGCCAGGCACGCTGCAGCATACCAACCCGGTGGCGCACTTCGCGCGCCTGGGTCTGCCGTTCCCCAAATCGCTGCTGGGATATACCCCACAGGCGCAAAGCGAGGATGACCTGCAGTCCTCCCCCGACGATTCGCCCCGCCCGGTGGATATCCCCGCCGGGTACCTGGAAGCGCGTGCCATCCACCTGTGCCCGCTGGACTTCCGCACGACCAACCGGCTCACCTCCACATTCCGGCAGGCGGGCTCCGCCGTGCTGACGCTCGATCCTTCCCCGGGCTACATGAAGGCGGATGCGCTGGAGAGCGTCCACGTGCTGCTGCGCGGGGTGACGGCGTTCCTGGTTGCCGAACAGCACCTGCGCAGCCTGTACTGGGGGCGCTCGACCGACCTGTGGGAGATGGCGGCAGCGGTGGCTGAATTCGGCTGTGAATTCGTGGTCGTGCGGCGCGGCGGGCAGGGGCAGTACTTGTACGAAACCGCCTCCCGCCGGCGTTGGGAGATACCGGCATACCCCGCCCGACTCGTCGATCCGGGCGGAGCGGGCGATTCCTTTTGCGGCGGCTTCCTGGCAGGTTATTCCCGCAATTACGACCCGCTCCAGGGGGTCCTGCACGGCGCCGTCTCGGCATCTTTGAGCGCGGAAGGCAGCGGCGCGTTCCACGCCCTGGAGACCCTGCCCGGGCTCGCCCAGGCGCGCCTGCATTCACTCGCCGCCACCGTCAGGCAGGTATAAACCATGGACACATTCATCCCCCAACTGCTCGAACTCGCCACCCGCATCCAGCAGATCCCCGCGCCCACCTTCCACGAGGCGCAGCGGGCGGAATTCGTGCACGGCATGTTCGCCTCCGAGGGGCTCTCGCAAGTGGCAACAGACCCCGCCGGGAATGTCTTTGCCTGCCTGCCGGGCAGCCCGGCAGAGACCGCACGCCAGGCGCCCCCGCTCGTGATCAGCGCCCACCTCGATACCGTCTTCCCGGATTCGACCGACCTGGCGCTGCGCGCCGAGCAGGATAGCCTGCACGGCGCCGGTATCGGGGACAATTCGGTCGGGGTTGCCGGGTTGTTCGGCTTGCTCTGGATGCTGAGGCGGGAGGCGGTCTGCCTGCCCTTCGACCTGTGGCTGGTCGCCAACACCGCCGAGGAGGGGCTCGGCGACCTGCGCGGTATGAAGGCTGTCGTGGAGCGTTTCGGCGCCAACGTGCAAGCCTACCTGGTGCTCGAAGGCATTGCCCTGGGCCAGGTTTTCCACCGCGCCCTGGGCGTGCGGCGCTATCGCATCTCGGTGAAGACCGGCGGCGGTCATTCCTGGATCGATCACGGGCGCCCCTCTGCGGTGCACGAGTTGACCAGCCTTTCCACCCGGATCATCCGCCTGGACCTGCCGCAGGCGCCCCGCACCACCCTGAACATCGGCGTCATCGCCGGCGGCACCTCCGTCAACACCATCGCGGCGCAGGCAAACCTGGAACTGGACCTGCGCTCGGAGGGCACGACCGCCCTGGAAGATCTCAGCCAGCGCGTGGAGCAGGTCTGCCGCCAATCGGAGCGGGAGGGGGTGCAGGTCAGCGTGGAGGTGATCGGATCACGCCCGGCGGGTGAGATCCCCGCTTCGCACCCGCTGGTGAGCCTGGCAGGCGCATGCCTGCGCGCCGAGGGCATCGAACCGAAGTTAAGCATCGGCTCGACCGACGCCAACATCCCGCTCAGCCGCGGCATCCCGGCGCTCACACTCGGCTTGACCACCGGCGGCGGAGCGCATACCCTGCGCGAGCACATCCGCATCGAACCGCTGAAAAAAGGCATGGCGGCGCTGCTCGGCGTGGTGCAGGGTCTCGCCCGTTCGAGTTAATAAAAAACGGCTGGCGGGGTTGCCTCCGTCAGCCGTCCATGCACATGGAAATGCCTAACCCGCCCCGGCGGTTGCCTTCTTCCTGCGGTTGACCATCACGATCACGACCACGATGACGAGCACCAGCACAAGCAGACACAGGCAGAATGCGCTGATCCCGATGATCCACCACCAGGTGCTGGAAATGCCCCCGGCGCTGGCGATGGCGCGTGCATTCAGATCGCCGCTGATGGGAAGTTCCCAGGTGAGTGTGTTGCCGCTCACCTCGGGCGCATTGTGCTCGCTTATACCCCCCGGCATATTCACGATCCAGTAGAGCTGGAAAACCATGGCCTCCTCGACCTCGCCTTCGCCCATGTTGATGGTGAGATCGTAATAGAGGGTACCGCCCTCGAGCCGCAGGTCGTTGACGGTGAAATCCATGAAATCCGTGTAGATGAAACGCAGGTCGTCCAGGTCGGCGAAGGCGGTCTCGAAGAGGCAGCGGATCTCCTCGCCGCTTTCCACCTGGCGCACGGTGGTGCCGGGCGGCATGGTCGAGAGGTCCATGCCCAATTCGTCGCTGCACAGGTCCTCGCCCAGGGTGTATCCGTAGGAGGTCAGTTCCTCCACCGTCATGATGTATTCCTGCGTGAAAATACCGGAACCATCAGGTGCGATGTCGGTGATGAAGTTGGCAGTGCATCCCGAAAACAGCAGCGCTCCCAGCGCGATGAACAGCAAAAGCCATTTCGTATTGCCTTTGACCTTCATGTCCGCCTCCTTGTTGAGGATCGAAAGATCAGGTGGTGGCGAGGTTCAACGCCTGCTCGCTCTCCCATAATCCATGGATGTTGCACAGCGCCAGCGCATGGAAACTGCCCGCCTTGTTCACTTTGATCGTCACCACGAGATGCGGTTCCGTGTATGCCGGTCCCTGGTTGGGACCCGCCGTGGACGCGCCGTGGGCGCTGAAGGCAAAATGCCCGACCTGGTGCGGGAATTTCTCCCCTTCCGGGTGGAAGAACAGGTCGATCCAGTCGATGTGGTGCTCGGTGGTGTTCGGATGGGGGATCTCCTTGCCAATGCTCACCGTCACCTGGAAAGGCGCGCCGGCGGTCACTTTTTCGGGCACCTCGATCACAGGCATGTGCTTTTCTTTCTTCCAATCGTCCTTCTGAATGTACATGGGTTTCTCCTTGCAAGAAACAGGGCTTTGGAATCATTATACAACCTGTCAGGTCACAGGAAAAGTAGAACGGATGGCAGTGTAGAATTAGGACATTCTGCTATATCGAAACCCACCTGTTTGGACTAAAATGGTAGGCGCATGAGAAATCCCGGAGCATGGAAGGTGTCCTATGAATGAAGTCACTACCGTTCCTCCCCAGGGACAAGGCGCTGCGCCCCCGGTCCGCAAGGGACCGCGCGGCGAGGTCATCATTTTTGCCACCTGGTGCAAGGGTTGTCGCATCTGCGTCGAATTCTGCCCGCCCAAGGTGCTGGAAATGGGTCCCAACGACGACCACCCCGTCATTGCCCATCCGGAAAAATGCACCGCCTGTCACTTCTGTGACACCCACTGTCCTGACCTGGCGATCGTGGTCAGGAAACTGGAATAGGAGGTCCCCTTGACGATCAAATTGATGCAAGGCAACGAAGCGATCGCCCTGGGAGCCATTGCCGCCGGGTCGCGTTTCTACGCCGGTTACCCCATCACCCCCTCCACCGAGGTGGCGGAGATCCTCTCGCGGGAACTGCCGCGCGTTGGGGGTAAATTCATCCAGATGGAGGACGAGATCGCCAGCATGGCGGCGATCATTGGCGCCTCGGTTGGCGGCATGAAATCCATGACCGCCACCAGCGGACCCGGGTTCTCGCTGATGCAGGAGAACATCGGCTATGCCGCCATGGCGGAGATCCCCTGCGTGGTGGTCAATGTCCAGCGCCTGGGACCCTCCACGGGGCAGCCCACCGCCGCCTCGCAGGGTGATGTCATGCAGGCGCGCTGGGGCACGCATGGCGACCACCCGATCATCGCCCTTTCCCCTGTTTCCGTACGCCAGGCGTTCGACCTGACCGTGCAGGCGTTCGAATTCGCCGAGAAATTCCGCACCCCGGTGCTGTTGATGACCGATGAGATCATCGGGCACATGCGCGAGCGCGTTGACCTGCCCGATCTCAAGACCATCCAGCCTAAAAATTACCGCATCACCGCGCCCGGGCAGGAGTACATCCCCTACCGCAATGAGCCGGGCGACGTGCCCCCGCTGGCAAACTTTGGCATCGGCTACCGCTACCACATCACCGGCTTGTTCCACGACCAGATGGGCTTTTCCACCCAGCGCCTGGACGAGATCGACCCCTGGTTGGAGCGGGTGAATTCCAAGTTGGACAGGCACATCGACGAGATCAGCCTGTTTGAGCAGGATTACCAACCGGAGGCGCGCCTGGCGCTGGTGGCGTATGGCTGCACGGCGCGCACCGCCCGCCACGCCCTGAAGATCGCCCGCGCCCAGGGCAAGAAGGTCAGCCTGCTCACCCTGCTCACCCTGTGGCCCTTCCCCGAGAAACAGGTCGAAGCCCTGGGTGAGAGCGTGGACCGCATCATCGTCCCGGAAATGAACCTGGGTCAGATGGCGTACGAGGTCGAACGCATGGTCGGGCGCAAGAAGGTCCGGCGGGTGACGCGCGCCAACGGCGAGATGGTCACCCCGCAGATGATCCTGGACGCGATGGAGGCTTGACGCCATGAGCGAACACATTTTGGAAGCCCACACGCTGGAAAAACACGAAGCGCTCATCCCCCAGGTCAACTGGTTCGAGCGCAACGAGACCCTGCAAAAACTGCGCAAGAACAAGAAATTCCCCACCATCTGGTGTTCCGGCTGCGGCATCGGCGTGGTGATGGGCGCGCTCCTGCGGGCGCTGGACCACCTGGGATTGAAAAACGATGACGTTGCCCTGGTGGCAGGCATTGGCTGCACGGCGCGCATGCCCATCTACCTGGACTACAACACCCTGCACACCACCCACGGGCGCGCCCTGGCATTTGCCACCGGGCTCAAGATCGCCCGCCCGGACATGAAGGTCATTGCCATCATGGGCGATGGCGACGCCCTGGCGATCGGCGGCAACCACTTCATCCATGCCGCCCGGCGCAACCTGGGCATCACCGCCCTGGTGGTCAACAACGCCATCTACGGCATGACCGGCGGGCAGTACAGCCCCACCACACCCATCGGCGGGAAGGCTACGACCGCCCCGTACGGCAATGTCGAACCGCCCTTCCCAACCTGCGAACTGGCGATCGCTGCAGGCGCCAGTTTTGTGGGGCGCTCCACCGTGTACCACGCCCTCGAACTGGATAAACTGCTGGCGGAAGCCATCAGCAAGGACGGGTTCAGTGTAGTCGAAGCCATATCCTACTGCCATACCACCTACGGCAGGATGAACAAACTGGGCACCGCCGCCGACATGATGCGCGCCCTCAAGGACAACAGCATTGCCAAAACGGCGTTCGAGAAATTATCGCCCCAGGAACAGGCGGAGAACCGCAAGATCGTGCGCGGGGTCTACGCCGACGTGGACCGCCCGCAGTACACGCAGGTGTATGCCAACCTGATAACGCAAGTGCAGGGAGGTGAGTCATGAGCGCCAAACCCGCTGACCGCACCGAGATCCGCCTTGCCGGCGAAGGCGGGCAGGGCATGATCCTGGCAGGCATCATCCTGGCGGAAGCCGCCGCCATCTACGACGGCAAGAACGCCGTCCAGACGCAGAGTTATGGACCCGAGGCGCGCGGCGGCGCCAGCAAAGCCGAGGTCGTCATCTCGAAGGGTGAGATCGACCATCCCGAGGTGCTGAACGCCGACGTGGTCGTGGCGCTCAGCCAGGAGGCATTCAAGAAGTTCTCCACCAGCGGCAAGCCCGGCGGTCTGTTGATCGTGGATGAGGAGAAAGTCGACTCATCCGGCGCCCCGCAAGCCATCCGCATCCCGATCACCCGGCTGGCATTCGAAACCACCGGCAAGATCATCACCGCCAACACCGTGGCGCTGGGTGTGCTGGTCGGGTTGACCGGCGTCGTCAGCCACCAGGCGCTGGAAAAAGCGGTCACCGCCCGCGCCCCGCGCGGTACGCATGAAATGAACCACGCCGCCCTGCAGGCGGGCTTTACCGCCGCCCGGCAGGTCAAGAAGAAATAACCATCTGCTTCGACCACCAATCCAGCATGCTCCCTGCCAAACTGGCAGGGAGTTCGCTTTCCCGGCGCCTGCCGGGGCGCAGGCGGGCAAGGGCGGGCATAAGGACATCCGGCGGGTTTTTTAAGATGGACTTCCTTGCATTTTTGTTAGGTCTGCCATACAATAATTAAGCTCTAGCAACCCAAATCGAAAGACAGGAACTTCCAGCCCAAGGAGGCAGCCGAAAAATCCACCCTGCGACGACTGCACGATCTGCGGTCTGCCGCCTCACCCATTCACATCCAGGAGAATACCATGGAACGCAATCTGTTCAAGAGCTTTGCCTTCGCGATGATCCTGGCGCTCATGTTGAGCGCCCTGCCCAGCCCGCGTCCCGTACAGGCGGCGGAGCCGGTGGAATTATTCTTCTCCGAATACATCGAGGGTTCCAGTTATAACAAGGCGCTCGAGATCTACAACGGCACCGGCGCCCCCGTGGACCTGGCTGCCGGCGCGTACAACATCTACATGTCCTTCAACGGCGGCACCTCCACGTACACCATCAACCTGGCGGGCGTGGTCGCCGCGGGCGATGTCTTCGTGGTCGCGCCGACCAATGCCACCGACCTCACCATCCTGGCACAGGCAGACCAGAAGACCGGCACAGCCTGGTTCAACGGTGACGATGCGGTCATGCTGCGCAAGGGCACGACCGTCATCGATGCTTTCGGTCAGATGGGTTTCGACCCCGGCACCGAGTGGGGCACGGGGTTGGTCAGCAGCGCTGATAACACCCTGCGCCGCATGGCAAGCATATGCGCTGGCGACCCCGACGCCAGCAATATCTTCGACCCCGCCCTCGAATGGGATGGCTATGCCACCAACGTGATGGACGGACTTGGCGTGCACAGCGCCAGCTGCACCCCCCCCGAGCCCAAGCTTAACGAGTTCTCCGCCAGCACCACCGGCACCGACGTGGAATATGTGGAGATCTTCGGCGAACCCGGCACGGATTACTCCGCCTACAAGGTGCTGGAGATCGAAGGCGATACCACCGGCTCCGGCGTGGTGGACGAGGTCATCAGCCTCGGCACGACCGACGGCAGCGGCTTGTATCTTGCCAGCCTGGCTGCCAATGCGCTCGAGAACGGCAGTGTCTCCCTGCTGCTGGTCAAGAACTTCACCGGCGCCCTCAACCAGGACCTGGATACCAACAATGACGGCACCTTCGACCTGGCTCCCTGGGAGGCGCTGGTCGATTCCGTCGCCATCTTTGACGGCGGCAGCGGTGATTTCCTCTACGGCGTGCCGGTGCTTGCCCCCAATTACGATGGTCTCAGCAGTTTTGCCCCGGGCGGCGCCTCGCGCATCCCGGATGGTTTCGACAGCGAACTCGCCAGCGACTGGGTGCGCAACGATTTTGAACTGGCAGGCATACCCGGTTTCCCCGGCACCATCGTGCTGGGTGAAGCCTACAACACCCCAGGCGCCCTCAACCAGGTCTATGTCGTTCCGCCCGAAGCCTGCGGCGATCCCTTCCTCGGCATCTTCGCCGTGCAGGGCAGCGGCTTGATCAGCCCCTACGCGGGCAGCGAGGTCGTCGTGGAAGGCGTGGTTGTGGGTGACTTCCAGAACAATGCCGGGGTTGACAACGGCAATCTGAACGGCTTCCACATCCAGGACCCCCTGGGTGACGGCGATAGCGCCACTTCGGACGGCATCTTCATCTATGCCCCCGGCGCGGCGGTCGATGTGCTCGTGGGTGATGCCGTGCGCGTACGCGGTCTGGTCTCCGAATACGGCGGCATGACCGAGATCACTGCCGCACAGATCTGGCAATGCGGCACCGGCGCCGGTGTTCTGCCGGTCAGCCTGTCGCTGCCGGTGGCAAGCGTGGACGCCTTCGAAGCCTTCGAAGGAATGCTGGTCACCTTCCCGCAGAGCCTGGTCATTTCCGAATACTTCAACTACGACCGCTATGGCGAGATCGTGCTGACCTCGCGGCGCCACCTGACCCCCACGGCGGAATTCGAACCCGGTCCGGATGCCATCCTGGCGGCGCAGGAATTCCTGCTCGACCGCATCACCCTCGATGACGGGCGCACCATCCAGAACCCGGATCCAGCCATCCATCCCGATGGGGCGGTCTTTGACCTCAGCCACCTGTTCCGAGGCGGCGACCTGCTCCAGGGTGTCACCGGTGTGCTGGATTTCAGTTTCAACCTGTACCGCATCCAGCCCACGCAGGGTGCCACCCATATCCCCGCCAACGTGCGTGACCTGCTGCCCGAGGAAGTGGGCGGCAATCTCAAGGTCGCCACATTCAACGTGTTGAACTACTTCTCCACCATCGATACCGGCGTCTTCATCTGCGGACCCCTGCAGAACCAGGAATGCCGCGGCGCCGATACCGCCGAGGAGTTCACCCGCCAGCGTGACAAGATCATCGCCGCCATCACAACGGTGGATGCCGATGTGATCGGCTTGCTGGAGATCGAAAACAACCTCTACGACGAGGCGTTGCAGAACCTGGTTGACGGGCTCAACGCTGTCAGCGGCGCGGGCACGTATGAATACGTCCACACCGGCGTCATCGGGGGCGATGCCATCAAGGTCGCCCTGATCTACAAGCCCGCCTCCGTCTCGCTGGTGGGTGCGTATGCCATCCTCGACTCGACCGTCGATGCGCGCTTCATCGATACCAAGAACCGCCCGGCGCTGGCACAGACCTTCATCGATAACACCACCGGCGGCATCTTCACCGTGGCGGTCAACCACCTCAAGTCCAAGGGTTCCTCCTGTGACGACGTGGGCGACCCGGACCTCGGCGATGGCGCCGGCAACTGCAACATCACCCGCACGCTTGCCGCCCAGGCGCTGGTCGATTGGCTGGCGCTGGATCCCACCGGCAGCGGCGATGCCGACTTCCTCATCATCGGCGACCTGAATTCCTACGACAAGGAAGATCCCATCGATGCGATCCGCGCCGGCAGTGACGACCTGCCCGGCACCGGCGATGACTACGCCGACATGATCTTCCTGTTCCAGGGCGAGGCAGCCTACTCCTACGTCTTCGATGGGCAGATCGGCTATCTCGATCATGTCCTGGCAACCGCCGGGCTGGCAGCCCAGATCACCGGCGTGGCGGAATGGCACATCAATTCCGATGAGCCCGACCTGATCGATTACGAGATGACCTTCAAAGCCCCCGCCCAGGACCTGCTCTACGCCCCCGATCCCTTCCGCTCCTCCGACCACGACCCGGTCATCGTTGGGCTGGCGGTCTGCGATGAGATCGCCCCGGTCTTCGTAGAGGTCCTGGTCGATCCTGCCCTGCTCTGGCCCGCCAACCACGAGTACGTGGAGGTAACCGCCACGGTCGTGGTCAGCGATAATTTCGATCTCGACCCGACCGTAAGCCTGGTCTCGATCACATCCAGCGAGCCGGATGAGGGCCTGGGCGATGGCGATTTCCCCGAGGATATCGTCATCCTGGATGACTTCCACTTCAACCTGCGCGCCGAACGCTCCGCCACCCTCAAGACAGGCCGCACCTACACCATCACCTACGCGGTCATGGATGACTGCGGCAACAGCACGCTCCAGACGGTGGAGGTCTTCGTCCCCTTCAGCCGGAGGAAGTGAACTGAGCGATCAAGCAAAACAGAGAGACCCGCCGCATGGCGGGTCTCTTGGTATGCATCGGATGGCGTGAGGCGGCGCTCAGCCCAAGACCGGGTAGTAGCACACCCCGGCGGTGCCCGGTCCGCTGTGCACCGCCAGTGCGGGGGATAGTTCGGCAATAAAAGACTCGACCACATCCACGCGCGCCTCGACCAGGGTCTTGAGTTTCTCCACTTCCTGCTTTGCCCCGGCGTGCACGTAAGCAACGCGCGCCCTGCCCCTGCCCACCGCCTGCTCCACTTTTGCCGCGATCGCCTGGTAGGCACCGCTGCGGCTGCGCGCCACCCCCAGCGGCACGATCGTGCCCTCCTCCATGCCGATCAGCGGCTTGATGTTCAATAAACTGCCCACCAGGTGGGTCGCCTTACCGATGCGCCCGCCCATGTACAAATACTTGAGCGTGTCGGCGGTCTGGACCATGCTCGTCACCGGGATCAGTTCCCGGATGCGCGCCAGGATCGCCTCCAGCCGCGCGCCGGCGCGTGCCGCCCGCGCCGCTTCGATCGCCATCCAGCCCTGGCAAAGCGAGACATTGCGAGTGTCGACCACCTCGATATGCACCAGCGGCTGGGTCTCCTCCATCATGGATTGCGCCACCGCCGCCGCCTGGTAGGCGCCGCTCCCGTTGGAGGTCATGTGGATGCTGATGATCTCTTCGTACCCCTGCCCGGCTAACTGCTGGTAGGCTTCATAGTAATCCCCCGGACCCGGGCTGGCGGTGGTCGGCAGGCTGCGGGCGGTCAGCAGCCAGGCGAGGAATTCATCCCGCTTGACCGTCACCAGGTCGCGCAGCACCTCCTGCCCGCGGTGGATATAGTACGCCACCGTGCGGATGTTCAATTCATCCAGCATCGCTTCAGGAATGCTCGCGGTGCTGTCGGTTAGAACGGCGACATCCTTGTTCATGCCAGCCTCCTCATGCCCTATTTTTATTGTACCCAATTTTTATTAATTTAAACTGAAGTCCAGCTATCCATTGGCTGACAAACCCACCGCTGCCACGCCGCGAAGAGGACATTCGTCACTGGTGTGCCTGGCTGGAAGGGTGTATCATGATGATGTATTCGGAAATCCATAATACCGAAACGGAACCAGACATGCCCCCCAGGAAAACCACGCTGGACGAACTGGATGCCCTCATCATCCGTGAACTGCACGCCGACGCGCGCATCCCGGCGGCACTGATCGCCCGCAAGGCGCAAGCCAACGAGCGCACCATCCGCAAACGCATCGAACGCCTGACCGCCGCCGGGGTCATCCGCCTGACCGCCATCCTCGACCCGCAGGCGTTCGGCTACAATACCGCCGCCGATATCTTCATCGAGGTCAGCCCCGGGCGGGAACCGGCGGTGTTGAAGCGCCTCATCGCCATGCCCGAGATCACCTACCTCGCCCTTGGGCAGGAGAGCCGCGAGATCTCCATCGAGGCGCGCTTCAAGGATAACGAATCCCTGCGGCTCTTCCTCGGGCAGACCCTGCCCGGCATCCCCGGCGTTGCCATCACCCGCTATGCCCTCGTGCCGCGCATCCTGCGCAACATCGATGAATGGATGCCCCGCATGGAGGACCTCAACCCAGCCTGAACCAAGGAGTGCAAAGCCATGCCCAGACACTTTCTCGATACGCAGGATTTCAGCAAGCAGGAACTGCTCGATATAATCGAACTGGCGCGCCGCATCAAGGCGGCGGACAAGGAGGGCTGCACACCCAAACTGCTCCAGGATGCCTCGCTGGCGATGATCTTCGAGGAGCCCTCCACCCGCACGCGCGTTTCCTTCGAGGTGGCGATGACCGAGCTCGGCGGGCACGCCCTCTATCTCAAGCCCGGCGAGATTCATCTCGGTGTGCGCGAATCGATATACGATACCGCCAAGGTGCTCTCGCGCATGTGCGATGCCATCTTCGCCCGCACCCTGAAACATGCCACCATGACCGAACTGGCGGCGCATGCCGAGGTGCCGGTGCTGAACGGCTTGACCGATTACAACCACCCCACCCAGGTGGTCTGCGATCTGATGACCATGCTGGAACACATGCCCGCCGGCAAGCGGCTGGAAGACCTGCGGGTGACCTTCATCGGCGATGCCACCAACGTGCTCTCATCGCTCATGCTCCTGTGCACCCGCATGGGCATGGACTTCACGCACGCCGCCCCGCCGCGCTACCAGGCGCCCGCCGAATGGCAGGCGTGGGCGCAGGAGAACTGCCGCGCCTCGGGCGGCAGGCTCACCATCACCAGCGACCCCGTGGAAGCGGTGCGCCAGGCGGACTTCCTCTACACCGACCTGTGGTGGTGGGTGGGGCAGGAGGACCAGATCCCCGAGCGCCGCGCCGCCTTCATGCCGGATTTCCAGGTCAACCGTTCGCTGTTCGAGCAAGCCCCCAGCCACTGCAAGTTCATGCACTGCCTGCCCGCCTCGCGCGGCGTGGAAGCCACCGACGAGGTCATGGACCATCACCGCTCGATCATCTTCGACCAGTCCGAGAACCGCCTGCACACCGAAAAAGGGCTGCTGGTCTACTTGATCCACCCCCGCCTGCCACAGCCCGACGAGCAGCGCAGAGCCTTCCACCGCGGCGAGATCGAGAGCCTATTGGGGCGGTTGGCATGAACCGCCTGCCCGCCTCCACGCCGCGCGCTGATGGTTTCCACATGCCCGCCGAGTGGGCGCCGCATGCCCGCACCTGGATGCTCTGGCCCGAACGACCGGATAACTGGCGCCAGTCCGCCGCGCCTGCCCAGGAGGCATTCAGCCGCGTGGCGCAAGCGATCCTGCGCTTTGAAGCCCTGACCATGGGTGTAAGCGCCGGGCAGATGAACAGGGCACGCGCCCTGCTGCCTGCCGGCGCGCAGGTGGTCGAACTGCCCGCCAACGATGCCTGGATGCGCGACTGCGGTCCCACCTTTGTGGTGGACCGCCACGGGGCGCGCCGGTTGGTCGACTGGCAATTCAACGCCTGGGGCGGGCTGTACACCGACTGGTCGCTTGACGAGCAGATCCCCGGGCGCGTGGCGGACATGGAGGGTCTGGAACGCTACGCCACCCCGCTCGTGCTCGAAGGCGGATCGATCCACGTGGATGGCGAAGGCACCCTGCTGACCACAGAAGAGTGCCTGCTGAACGCCAACCGCAACCCGAACCTGACCCGCTCCGAGATCGAAGCATACCTGCAGGAATACACCGGCGCAGAGCGGGTGCTCTGGCTGGGGGCAGGCGTTGCGGGTGACGAGACCTCCGGGCATGTGGACAACCTGGCATGCTTCCTGCGCCCCGGGCTGGTGGCGCTCACCTGGACGGATGACCACAACGATCCGCAGTATCCCATCTCCAGGGACGCCAGCGACCGCCTGAAGCACTTCCATGACGCCCGCGGGCGCAGTCTTGAAGTCCTGCGCATCCACCAGCCCGAGCCGGTGCGCATCACCCCCGCAGAGGCGGAGGGCGTCCTGCCGGTGGAAGGCACCTACCCGCGCCGGGCTGGCGACCGCATGGCGGCTTCCTATATCAATTTCTATTTCTGCAACGGGGGGTTTATCCTGCCGGCATTCGATGATCCGCATGACCGCCTGGCGCTGGAAACCCTGCAAAAAGCCATGCCGGATCGGGAGGGGGTCCCCGTGGCGGCGCGCGAGATCCTGCTCGGCGGCGGTAACATCCACTGCATCACCCAGCAGCAGCCGCGTTGATGCCCCTCAAAGGGGATGCTTAAAGCGCAGGAGCGACCTTCCGGTCGCCCCTGTTTTTTTATTCCAGCAGGTCCTGGTACTCGGCGTGCTTGTGGATATATCCAGCGATGAAGGAGCACAGCGGCACCACGCGCAGCCCTTCGGCACGCGCATGCTCCAGCCCGGCGCGTGCCAGGCGGGACCCGATGCCCTGCCCTTCCAGGGCGGCAGGCACGCCTGTATGCGTGAAAATGATCTTCCCCTCCCCCAGTTGATATTCCAGCACCGCCAGGTATCCATCCTTCTGGATCTCAAAGCGCATGGCTTCCAGGTTGTGCACCGGGATCGGTCCGGACTCAGGTGCAGGTTTCATCCTATTCCTCCGTGATCGAAAAACTCATCGTTCCTGTCCGTCTGGTGTTGTATATTGTACCAGCCGCAGGCAGGAAGAGGCGCACATATCCAGAACCTGCAGTTGGGTGTATACTCTCGGCGTCAATTATGGAAAGGAGCCGGACATGAAACGAGCAGTGAGCATCAGCCTGGGGTCCTCCAAGCGCAACAAGGCAGTGGTCGTCAAGCTGCTGGGCGAAGAGGTCAGCATCGAGCGCATCGGTACCGACGGCGACATGGAAGCCGCCGCCCGGATGTACCGCGATCTGGATGGCAAAGTGGATGCCTTTGGCGTTGGCGGTGCCGACCTGGGGTTGCTGGTCGATACCAAGTGGTACCCGCTCTACTCGGTCAACCCCATGGTGCGCTTCGTCAAGCAGACACCCCTGGTGGATGGCACCGGGTTGAAGACCACCCTGGAGAATAAAGCCGCTCCTTTTCTTGACCGGCATTACAAGGACTATATCGACAGCCGCGGGCGCAAGGCTTTCATCATGACCGGTGCCGACCGCTGGGGGCTCAGCCGTTCCTTCCTGGATGCCGGTTATGCATGCACCTTCGGTGATTTCATGTTCTCGCTCGGCATCCCCCTGCCGATCCATACCGCCCGGGCGCTCAAGACCCTGGCGGCAATCGTCATGCCGGTGGCAGGGCGTCTGCCCTTTGACTGGGTCTACCCGACCGGCGAAAAGCAGGAACAGCGCAAGCCCAAGTATCCCAAGTGGTTCCACTGGGCAACGGTCGTGACCGGCGACTGCCACTACATCAAGCGCTACATGCCCGACGACATGCAGGGCAAACTGGTGGTCACCAACACCACCACGGCTGAGGATGTGGACCTGTTCCGCAAGTGCGGCGTAAAGAGCCTGGTCACCACCACGCCCGTGCTGGAAGGTCGCTCGTTCGGAACCAACATGATGGAAGCCGCCCTCATCGCCGTCTCCGGCAAGGGACGTGTGCTCACCCACCCGGAATACGAGGAAATGCTCGCCAGGCTGGGCTTCGAGCCCAACCTGCAGGAATTGAATTAATCCGGCGGAATGCCGTATAATTCGCTCATCTTCAAGTATAAGGAGTCATTATGGATGCAATTGTCACTGCCGGAGGCATCCCGCTTCCCGAAGAACCGCTGTACCCGGAGACGAGAGGTCACAACAAGGCGCTGCTCGATATCGCCGGCAAGCCGATGGTCCAATGGGTGCTGGATGCGCTCTCGAACGCCACCACGATCGACAACGTCATCCTGGTCGGGCTGACCGAAAAGTCGGGGCTGTCCTGCAAGAAACCCATCTATTTCGTCTCCAACCAGGGCAGAATGCTGGATAACTTCCGCGCCGGGGTGCATCGTTCGCAGGAACTGGGCGGTGGGCACAAGCACGTCCTGTTCGTCTCCTCGGACATCCCCGCCATCAACAGCCAGATGGTGGATTGGGTGGTGAAGACCGCCTTGAAGACCGATGACGATATCTATTACAACGTCATCGAACGCAAGGTGATGGAAAAACGCTTCCCGCAATCCAAGCGCACCTACACCGCCCTGAAGGGCATGGAAGTCTGCGGCGGCGACATGAACGTGGCGCGCGCCAAGATGGTGGTGGCGGATGATGAAGACGGTTTGTGGGAAAAGATCTCCAATTCCCGCAAGAGCCCGCTCAAGCAGGCGGCGCTCATCGGCTTCGACACCCTCTTCCTGCTGCTCTTCGGTCAATTGACCCTGGAAAAAGCCGCCGAAAAGATCACCAAGAAACTGGGCGTGACAGGGCAGGTCATCCTGTGCCCGTACGCCGAGGTGGGCATGGATATCGACAAGCCGCAGCAGTTGGATATCATCCGCAAGGACTTCAAGAAGCGCCTGCACAAACCCGCCCCGGCGGCGAAGAAGCCTGCCAAACCCGTCAAGAAGGGCGCGGCAAAGAAAAATGCCAAGCCGGTCAAGAAAACCGCCGTGCCGGCGAAGAAGAACGCCAAGCCGGTCAAGAAGGCAGCCCCCCCGGCAAAGAAAAACACCAAGCCTGCCGGCAAGCCGGTCAAAAAACCCGCAAAAACCGCCAAAAAGTGAAACTGGGACCGATTCTGGACCTGGACGCCCGTCTTTCCGCTCGTATGCAGATCGCCGGGCGTCCTGGTCTATTGCGCAGTGTGTGCATCTTCCTTGCCCATTCGGGGGACTCATGGTTCTGGTGGGCAGGGCTTGCCCTGCTCGCCTGGCTGGGCAACCCCTTCTGGCGCGCCTGGGCGCTGATCGTGCTGGTCAGCATCATCGCCCTGGCGGTATTCGTCCTGGCGGTCAAATTCCTCATCCGCCGCCGCCGACCGGAGGGCGAATGGGGCAAGTTCTACCGCTCCACCGACCCGCATTCCTTCCCCTCGGGTCACGCCGCCCGCGCCGTGCTCATCGCCATCCTGGCTCTCGGGCTGGGTCCCGCCTGGC
>JBFYSG010000047.1:0-26053 GCA_041301835.1 Chloroflexota bacterium
TCTACCTCTTCTTCGCCCTGGGGTTTGGGTACTTCCTGCTGCCGCAAAAGAAAGCCGCCTGAGCGGCTGCCCGCGCTCATCCTTTCGTTATCTCTGCATGGCAGGCAATGCCTCCGCTCTCTGATAAAATGGGGCATCCTGTTGACCCCCCTCACCCGCCCGGCGCCGCCCAAGACCAGCGCACCTTCCCGGATGACCTCCGGGGCGGCAACTGGCATGGGTTAGAGTGAGCCTATCGTCATCCCTTTACCCGTAGATGGAGTAACCATGGAAAAGAACAAGACAGCACCCGCCACGATCGATGCCTACATCGCCGCCTGCCCCACCGGCGTGCGCAGCATGCTGCAAACCCTGCGCGAGACCATCCATGCGGCGGCACCGCAGGCGGTGGAGAAGATCAGTTACCAGATGCCCACCTTTCACCAGGAAGGCAACCTGGTCCATTTTGCACTCCACAAGAACCACATCGGCTTTTACCCTGCGCCCAGCGGGATCGAGGCATTCCAAGCCGACCTGGCAAGGTACGCCGCCTCGAAGGGCGCGGTGCGCTTCCCGTTCGATGAACCCCTGCCGCTGGCGCTCGTCACCCGGATCGTGCAGTACAGGCTGGCAGAGAACCTGGCAAAAGCCGCCGGGAAACGGGCGAAGAAGCGCGCCTGATGCGACCGGCGGGCGGCAATGATATACTTCAGCCATGCGCATCGGCATCTTCGGCGGGACCTTCGACCCCCCGCACCTGGGGCACATGGCACTCTGCCGCCAGGCGTTCAGCGAGCTGGAGCTGGAGCGCCTGCTGTGGTTGCTGACCGCCAACCCGCCGCATAAACGCGGGCGCAGGATCACAGCACTCCGGCACCGCCTGGCGATGGTCACGCTCACCCTGGCGGGCACACCTTACGAACTCTCGCGGCTGGAGCTGGACCGTCCCGGACCGCACTACGCCGCCGATACGGTGGCACTCCTGGCGCAGGCTTACCCCGGGGCAGACCTGGTCTACCTGATGGGCGGCGACTCGCTCAACGACCTGCCCACCTGGCACCACCCGGCTGAGTTCGTGCGCCGCCTGCACACCATCGGTGTGATGCAGCGTGAGGCAGAGACACCCGACCTGCCGGCGCTGGAAGCCTCACTCCCCGGGCTGGGCGCCAGGTTGCGCTTCGTGGCGGCGCCGCGGGTGGATATCTCCGCCAGCCAAGTGCGCGCCCTGGTGCGCGCCGGGCAGCCCTATGCCCACCTGCTCGTACCGGCTGTGGCAGACTACATCCGCCGGAACAGGTTGTATCGCATCACCCGTAAACCCAAACCCTAAGCCTGGACCGAACATCCATGTCCCTACTCCTCGACGCCCTCTACAACGCCATGGCATCCGGTCACTTCATCGTGGACCTGATCAACGGTCAGCGTTCGATCCTGCTGACCTACTGGAGCCAGCAGACCGGGATGTCCAATGCCGGGCTGGCATTGGTGACGACCATCTATGTCTGGGTGGCATCCCTCTCCCAGCCCGTCTTCGGCTGGATCGCCGACCGCTTTGGCAGGTCGCGCCTGCTGGCAGCGGGCGGCATCCTGTGGCTGGCGGTCTTCTTCTCGCTGGCGGTCACCCTGCCGGTGGATTGGGCAATCCCCTGCCTGGTGCTGGCATCCCTCGGCTCAGCCGCCTTTCACCCGGTGGGCGCTGCCCAGGCGGTGCTGCGTGGCAGGAGCCTGCTCACCGGTCGCGACACCACCTCCGCCTCCTGGTTCTTCCTCTTCGGGCAGGTTGGCTACTTCCTGGGTCCCATTGCCGGTGGACCCCTGCTGGGGTATTTCGGTCCTGCCGGTTTGATGACCCTGGCGCTGCCGGCGCTGCTCATTGGCATAAATGCCGCCAGGCGGTTGGGGGGACCTTCAAGCGCCGCCAACCAGCCTGCCGCCGTCTCCGGGCAGGAGTCACTCGCCCGCTACGGCAGATGGTTCATCGTCGCGCTGGTAATCACGGCTTCGCTGCAATCCTGGACCCAGCAGAATATCAACACCTTCCTGCCCAAGTATCTCGCCGACCTGGGTCAGACCCCGGCGGTCTATGGGCTGATGACCGGCTTGTTCATGGGCGGGTCGGGGCTGGGCAACGTGCTGGGCGGCGGCCTGGCAGACCGCTTCGGACGCCGGCGGGTGGCGGTGACGGCATTGGCGCTGGCAAGCCTGCCGCTGTACTTGATCGCCCGCCTGGGCTGGTCTCCGTGGCTCTACCTGCTGGTGCCGCTCTCCGGCATGTTCACCGGCGCGGTGCACAGCATCATCGTCGTGCTGGCGCAGCGCGTGCTGGGCGGCGGCATGGCGCTGGCTTCCGGGCTTACAATGGGGATCATGTTCTCAGCCGGGGCGCTCGGCACCCTGCTTACCGGTCCCCTGGCAGATACGTGGGGCTTTTCACCCGTGTTCCTGATGAGCGCTGGGCTGGCATTGACCGCCGCGCTTTCGGCGCTGGCATTGAAGGAGGAACGGGGTAAGCAGGGCTGAACTGCCGCTCACGTGCGGCGGGAAAGCAGGCGCTTCCAGGCGATGCGCCCCCAGGATACATTGTGCAAATGCCCCAGGCGGGAGGCGAAGCGGGCGGGCATCAAGCCGAAGATGCGCGTGATGGCATCCACCGGGCAGGTGCGGTTGACCGACAGGTAATCAAGCCAGAAGACCGAGCTGGGAAAGCGCGGAAATGCTGATTCCATTGCCACCGTGAGCAGGCGCAGGAACGGGTTGCCCGCATTGACCAGCAGGCGCGGCTGGTGAGTGACTTCCATGACCGTCTGCACCACCTGGCGCAGGCTGAACGCCTCGCTCCCGCCCAGTTCACAGGTCATGTTCAGCGTTTCGGGGATCTCCAGCGCCCATGCCAGGCAGGTAGCCAGGTCCTCCACCCACAGCGGCTGGACCATCACCTCGCCGCGCGCCGGCAGGGGCAGGATACCCGGGGCGAGCGCAAGCAGCATGGCAAGCCCGCTGGTGAACACGTCACCGGGACCGAACAGGATCGCGCCGCGGATGATGGTGTGGGGAATGCCCGACTTGCGGATGTATTCCTCGGCAATGCCCTTGGCTTTGAGCACCGGGAAGGCGGAGGCGCGGTCGGCATCCAGGTGGGAGAGGTAGAGGATGCGCTCCACGCGCGCATCCGCCGCGGCTTGCACCAGGTTGCGTGTGCCGTCGATGTCCACCGCCTGCAGGTTGGCGCGTCCGCCTTCCGCCTCACCGCCCGCCAGGTGATAGACGACCTTCACGCCGCCCAGGGCGGCGCGCAACCCGCGCACATCCCCCAGGCTGGTCACCGCCACCTCCACCGGCACGCCGGGCGGCAGGCTGGGCGTGTACGGGGATGGGCGCAGCAGGATGCGCACCTGTTTACCGTTCTCAACCAGGTGGCGGGTGAGCGAGCGCCCGATGAAACCGGTGGCGCCGGTGATGAGGATCATGCCCTGCATTATAGCAGAGCCAGGCAGGGCAGGCTCAGGCGCCGAGCATGCGCATCAGCGCCAGCGTCTCCTGCTTGCCCCCCAGACCGTTCTCCCCGCCCGGACCCACGCAGGACGGACAGCCGTCCTCGCAGGCGCAGGCGCTGACCAGTTCCAGCCCTTTCTGAAGCAGACCGGCATGCATCTCGTACAGTTTTTGGCTGAAGCCGATCCCCGCCGGCACCAGGTCGAAGAGCACCACCGAAGGCTGGGGGAAGGACTGCGAGGGCACCGGTTCGAGATGGGTGCCCAGGTCGCCCGGGTCGCACATCAGGAAGAGCGGCGCCAGGTTCCCCAGCACGAATGCCAGCCCTGCCAGCCCGGAGCGCACGCGCAGGTTCAATTCCACCTTCTGATGACATTCCGGGCACAGGGTGGTCAGGTTGTCGGGCTGGTTGGCGAGTTCCGGCAGGGAGCGCCCGTGCTCATCGCGGAACATGCGGAAGGGCACCTTGTGATGCACATCGTGCTGGCGGGTCGTCTCGGTGCGTCCGCACACCTGGCAGCGGAAGCCATCGCGTTGGCGGATCCCTTCCCGCAGGCGCGCCCAGCCCGGACCGTAATCGTTGGGGGCGTTCGTCCACAAGCCCTCCCGGCTCAAGCGCTCGATGGTCTCATCGGCAATGGAGAGCCAGTAGCCGGTGGTCTGCAGGTCGCTGGCGGGCAGGTCCAGCGGCACCTCCCCCAGGTTCTCGCGCGTCATCCAGCGCAGTTTGCGGTAAGCCACCACGCGCGTGGTGACCATCAACTCGCCCCAGCCCCTGGAATGGGTCAGCCTGGCGCCGCCCGGCTCGAACATGACCTCCTGCTGGTTCACCGCCAGCACCTGGACGCTGCGCTGGTTCAAGGGCTCGGTGAAATGATCGCTCTCGAACGGGCGCAGGTGGGCGATCTTCTTCTCCAGGTCGAGCGACTCGACATGATACTGCTGACCTTCATGCAGGTAGACCGCGCCGGGGTGCACCATCCACAGGGCACTGCCGGCATCCACGATGCCCACCGTGCGCGGCGCCTGCTGCCGGCGCGTGCCGGGCGCGCTGTCCTCCTGAGCCAGCAGCAGGTAACTTTCCGGCGAGGCGGTGCGCAGGGAAAGTTCCGCCGCAGGGTAGGCATCCGCCATCCAGTAAAATGAATCGTTCGAGAGGTGCGCTTCCTGGTTTGCGACCATGAATTCCAGGTATTCGTCCACGGGGTTCCCGCCAAAAGTCTCCCCGCGGGCGAAGGGCAGTTCGAACATGGCACAGCGCAGGTGTTGCAGCAGGATGAGCAGGTGGTCCGGGGCGATCAGCGCCTGCTCGGGCGAGCGCTCGAAGAAATAATCCGGGTGGCGGGCAAGGAACTGGTCGATGGGGTTGGCGGAAGCCACCAGTACGGCGGCGGCAGGTTCCAGCCCGCGCCCCGCCCTGCCTGCCTGCTGGCGGGCGCTGGCAATGGTGCCGGGGTACCCGGAAAGCAGCGCCACTTGCAAGCCGCCGATATCGATGCCCAACTCGAGGGCGTTGGTGGCGACCACCGTGCGCACGCTGCCATCACGCAAGCCGCGCTCGATGCCCCGCCGCTGGGTGGGCAGGTACCCGGAGCGGTAGCCGCGGATGGTCTCAGCCGGTTTCCCGTCCCCAGCCTCGGGCTCCGATCCCGCCAGGTCCTGCTGCAGGTATTTCAGGATCATCTCCACGCTGCGGCGCGTGCGCGCAAAGACCACCTGCTGGAGACCGGCGCGGTATACGTCCTGCGCAAGGCGCACGCTTTCGAGCATGGAACTCTTGCGCAGACCGATCGCCCGGTCGATGACCGGCGGATTGTAGAGCAGGAAATGACGCGCCCCCCGCGCCGACCCGTCCACATCCACCAGCTGCACCGGCGCGGCGATGAGTTTCTCCGCCAATTCGGCAGGGTTGCCGATGGTGGCGGATGCCAGGATGAACTGCGGCGCGGCGCCGTAGAAGCGGGCAACCCGCCTCAGGCGGCGCAGTACATTGGCGACATGCGACCCGAACACACCGCGATAGGTGTGCATCTCATCGATGACCACGAAGCGCAGGTGGGTGAAGAAATCACGCCAGTTGGTGTGATGCGGCAGGATGCCGGTATGCAGCATGTCCGGGTTGGAGAGCAGCAGGCGCGTATTTTCGCGGATGGCTTTGCGGTGCGAGGCGGGGGTATCGCCATCATAGATGGCAGAGGTCACGCTGGAAGGCTGCAGGTGCGAGAGGGTGTTCCATTGGTCCTGGGCAAGCGCCTTGGTGGGGAACAGGTACAGGGCGCGCGCCCGGGGCTGTTCCAGCAGGGCGGAAAGGACGGGCAGGTCGTATGCCAGCGTCTTGCCCGAAGCCGTGCCGGTGGCAAGCACCAGGTTGTGCCCCGCCCGCACGACATCCCATGCCGCCTGCTGATGGCTGTATAAAGCGCTGATCCCCAGGGCGCGCAGGCTGTCCACCAGCGCGGCGGGCACAGCCTCGGGCATGGGGCGCAGATCCGCCGGGCGGGGCGGCAGGTTCACCTGCGCGCTGATATTTGCGCCGGTCCTGGCATCCGAGCGCCAGCGGGCAAGCAGTGCTTCGAGCGACATGCGGACAATTATAACCATCCCGGGGGTTTTTCACCCCTTGACAGGCATCCGGCGGGGATTACAATCTCCTCCGTTGCGAATCGAAGGCGAGGCGCACTCCCTTCCATTCGCATTATTTCTGCCACAACAAGGAACCCGCCTTTCGTGCTTGAAAAAACCGTCCTGCTCATCCTGATCGGATTGCTGACCGGCACCGTTACCGCCATCAGCGCTGGAAGCGGTGTGACCATCGTGGTGCCGCTGCTGACCATCCTGCTGGGATACAGCATCCATGAAGCCATAGGCACCAGCCTGCTGGTGGATGTTATCGCTTCGATCATCGTCGCCTTCCAATACTTCCGCTACGGCAAGGTGGACCTGAAAGCCGGCGGATGGCTGGCGTTGGGGGCGATCGTGGGGGCGCAGGTGGGTTCCCATTTTGCCAGCCTGATCCCGCAGAACGGCTTGAAGGGCGGTTTCAGCGTCTTTATCATCCTCTCTGGTCTATCCTTTATCCAGCGGGCGTTCGGCAAGCGCAAGTTCAGCCTGCAGATCCTGCGCACCGACAACAAGGTGCGGCGCGTGGCGATCATCCTGCTGGTGGGTCTCTTCATCGGGCTCTCCACCGGGCTGTTCGGCACCGGCGGCGGCGCCACCATCCTGGTGGTGCTGATCTACCTGATGGATTTTCCAATCCACACCGCCATCGGCACGGCAACTGCCCTGATGGCGCTGGCGGCAGCATCCGGCGTGACCGGTTACGCCATCCAGGGTCATATCCCGTGGGGAGATGGCATCCTGATCGGGCTGGCAGCGACCGCTTCAGGCGCGCTGTTCAGCAAAGCCGCCAACCGGGCATCCGAGAAAGCGCTCAATCTTTCGGTCGGGTCGATCTTCATCGCCATCGGGATCGCCATGTTCTTCGTGCAGGGCGGCACCGCCGGGGTGATGCAGTCGATCCACGCCTTCGTGCGTTAAGTCCCAGGCGGGCAGGTGCAACCAGGGTGGCGTGCAGCGGTATTACCCTTGGAGGAAGCCGGGCTGGTCAGGCGCTCCTCCGACCTGGGCGAGGGTGATGAGTTCTTTGTCAAGTTGATGGTCGGGCTGGCGAGTGGGTGCTGGAGCGCAGGCGCGAGACCGGTATGATCCGCGCCGTGGGCGGGACCCGCAAGCAGGTCAGGCGCATGGTCATGGCAGAAGCGCGGCTGCTGGCAGCCATCATCCCCGCGCGGCAGGCTTCCCGCCTGACGGTGGTCGAAGCCCTGCGCTACGAATAGGGGTGCCTGCCCTGCAGGCTTGAAGAAAGTGCCAAATAAAGACTCATCCCGAGAATCGAATTCGGGATGAGTCTTTTTGGTTACCCTGCCTGGCTTACCCGGCGTGCCCTCATCACTCCGGGATGAAACCGTCCTCCTGAAGTTTGCGAACGATGAGCGGCACGGCGGTATCCATATCCAGCTCGCCCTCCAGGTGGAAATCGTACGGTTCTTCCCCCCCGGAGTTGGATCCCACCCATACCGTGAGGATGCTGGTCGGGTCCAGAATGGTGTGAATGATGTTGAGGTCGGCGCTGGTGATCTCGACCGCGGTGATGATCAGGATCATGCCGGCATCGTTGAGGATATGGGCGATCTCCGCCATGCGGCGGATGTGCTCGTGGCGCGTTTTACTCCCCAAGCGACCGTGGATATCGGCATCCACCCCGTACACGACACTACCCATCCCCAGGTAATAGACATACCTGCCCCGGCTGAAGAGTTCTGACTCCAGGGCGCAGGCAAGACGCTTCCTGCCGATCCCCTTGTGACCGGTGATGATCACCAGCCCCGGGCGCTGGTTGAAGCGCGCGGCGCGCTCCTGGCGGTTGACATCGCTGAGGATCCAGTGGGCATCCCGCTGGCGCACGCCCAGGCGCAGGTCGGTCTCGCTGTCGGGCAGGGCTTCGAGCACGATGCCGCCGCCGCGTATCTCGTAGCCGTCCACAATGACGAAGCGGCTGGTGTCCATGAGGAAATCCGCAGGATCCACGGCGAGGGGATGGTCGAGCGCCAGCAGGCACTCCGCCATCTCGTAGCGCCCGACATGCCGCCTGCCGGATTCGTCCTCCAGGCTGGAAGCCTCCATCACCCGCAGGATGCGCTCCACACGGAAGTGGGTGCGGGCACTGCCCAGTTTGATGACGTAGTGCTTCTTGAGCACAAGCGATTCCTTGCCCAACCAGAACAGGCTGACCCGCAGGCGGCGGGTGACACCGGGCAGTGTTTCATCGGCGCGCGCCGCCATTTCGCCGCGCTTGACATACACCTGCTGGTCGAGGGTGAATCCGGCGGCTTGACCGGCATGGATGCTGTTGAGGTCCGGGGAACTGTAGGCTTCCAGGCTGGCAATGCGTGAACGCTTGCCCGAGGGCTGGAAGATGATCTCGTCCCCCACCTTTGCCTGACCGGTCAGCACCGTGCCGGCAACAATGCGCCGGTTGTCGCCGAAGGAGGTGAAGCGGTAAACGTCCTGCACCGGCATGCGGAAGGGGCGTTCCTCCAGCACTTTTTCCTTTTCAAAGGAATCCAGGGCTTCCAGCACGGTCGGTCCCTGGTACCAGGGCATGGAATCGCTGCGCTTGCTGATGTTGTCACCCAGGCGGGCGCTGACCGGGATGAATGCCGCCGGTTCCAGACCCACCTTTGCCAGGAAGTCGCCGTAATCCCGGCGGATCTCCTCGAAGCGCGCCTGGTTGAAGTTCACCAGGTCCATCTTGTTGATCAGCACGACCATCTGGCGGATGCTGAGCATGGAGAGCAGGTTGCCGTGGCGCAGCGAGTTCTCCTGGATGCCCTCCTCGGCATCGATGACCAGCAGGGCGGCTTCGGCGCGCGCCGCACCGGTGACCATGTTCTTGACGAATTCCACGTGCCCGGGGGCATCGATGATGATGTAATTACGGCGCTTGGATTGAAAGAAGACGCGCGCCGAGTCGATGGTGATGTTCTGGCGGCGCTCATCCTTGAGCGCATCGATGAGGAAGGCATACTCGAACGGCATGCTGTTCAGTTCGCAGTACGCCTGGATCTGCTCCAGCTTACCGACCGGCAGGGCACCGGTATCTGCCAGCAGGCGCCCGATGACGGTGCTCTTGCCGTGATCCACGTGCCCGACGAATACGATGCTTAATTTCTCGGTGATGGGCTTCTTCATTACATGTATCCATCCCGCCGCAGGGTTTCCAAACGCCGCCATCCTCGGCGTCCTGGGCACGCCCGGAGCGCTCGGCAACCCGGGCGAACTTGCCGGAGCGCAGTTCCGCAACGATCTCGGGGACCGTGCGGGCATCGGATTCGACCGGGAATGTGCACGGATAGCAGCCCAGCGAGCGGTAGCGCTTGCCATCCCCGTGGTTGTAGTACAGGGCAACGGTCGGGATGTTCTCGCGCTCGATATATTCCCAGATGTTCAACTCGGTCCAATCGAGCAGGGGATGGACACGCACGTTGGTGCCGGGCGCGAAATCGGTCTTGAACTGGTTCCAGAACTCGGGCGGTTGGTCGCCGACATCCCATTCGTTGCGGGTGTCGCGCGGCGAGAAATAGCGTTCCTTGGAACGCGAGCCTTCCTCGTCGGCGCGCGCCCCGGCGATGATGCCATGGAAGGGCTGGGGGTTTTGCTCGCGCTCATACGCGCCCGTGGTGTGATTGAACTTGTAGCGAATGCCGGTGCCGTTGATCGTGGCGGTGAGCGCCTCGGTCTTCAACAGGCGGCAGCAGGTCAGGCGGTCGGTCTGCCCATCCGGATAGGTGGTCTTTGCCGCCAGGGCATCTTCATTGATGCCCACGATCATGGGCAGGTGCCACTGGCGCACCAATTCGTCCCGGTAGGTGATCATCTCCGGGATCTTGTATCGGGTGTCGATGTGGATCAGCGGGAAGGGCACATGCCCGAAGAAGGCTTTGCGGGTGAGCCACAACAGCACGGTGCTGTCCTTGCCCATCGACCAGAGCATACCCAGGTTCTTAAAGTTGGCATAGGCTTCGCGCAGAATGTGAACGCTGATATTTTCCAGTTCATCCAGGTAATTCATACCGTTAACTCGCTGCATCCGTGAGGATGCCTTCCTTGATAAGATATTGGATCACCTGCCGGGTGCAGTCCTCCGGCGCCTGCCGGTCGGTGTGCAGGGTCAGTTCTGCGCCCAGCGGCGGTTCGTAGGGCGAAGTGATGCCGGTGAACTCCGCCAGTTCGCCCCGCCGGGCTTTTCGATACAGCCCCTTGGGGTCGCGCTGTTCACAGATCTCCAGCGGACAATCCACGTGGATCTCGATGAACCGACCGGTGTTGACGATCTGCCGGGCGCGCGCCCGGTCTTCACGCAGCGGGCTGATGAAAGCGGTCAGGACGATCAACCCGGCATCCACGAACAATCGGGCAACCTCGCCCAGCCGGCGGATATTTTCCGCCCGGTCGGGCAGGGAAAAGCCCAGATCGCTGTTCAGACCCATGCGGATGGAATCGCCATCCAGCAGGTAGGTATGCGCCCGGTATTCACGGTTCAGACGCTGCTCCACCGCGTTGGCAAGCGTGGATTTCCCACTGCCGGATAACCCGGTGAACCACAGGCAGGCAGGTAAATGAGGCTTGAGGCGCATGCGCTCCGCCTGCCCCACCGTATGCCGGTGCTGATGGATCTCAGGGTTGCCCAAGGGATGACCGCTCTACAGGAATGCCAGCAGGATAGTCCGCAGGCTGGTGACCACAATGATGACACCGACCAGGATCAACAATGCCCGCAAAGGTATGCGCCTGGTGGCAAAGGCTGCCAGCGGGGCGGCGATGGCGCCACCGATGAGCAGACCCACGATAACGACCCAGTGGGTCAGACCGATGGTGAGTATGAAAACGATCGATTCGACCACGGTGACAAAGAACTCGGCGGCATTCACGGATCCGATGGTCTGGCGCGGTTCATTACCGCTGGCGACCAGCGTGGTGGTCACCACCGGACCCCAGCCTCCCCCGCCGAGGGCATCGAACAGCCCGCCCATCAGCGCCAGGGGCTCGATGCCGCGTTTGACTTCGCGATGCACCTGCACCTTGCGGATGCCTTTAATGATGATGATGACACCCATGACCAGCAGGTAGATGGCAATATATGGCTTGATGATACTGCCATCCAACCGGGTGAGCACATAGGCGCCCAGACCACCGCCGATGGCACCCGGGATGAGCAGGCGCAGGAACAGGTCCTTGCGGATATTCCCCAGGCGGTGATGCGCCAGACCGGAGATGCCGGTGGTGACCACCTCGGCAGCATGCACGCTTGCGCTGCCAACTGCCGGTGGGATCCCAATGGCGAGCAGGAAGGTGTTGCAGCTGACCCCGTAACCCATGCCAAGGCTGCCATCGATCATTTGGGCGATGAAACCGACCACGATGTACAGGATGATGCTCAGATCCATAGAGTCTCCATGCGAAATTTCCCAAACGAAAAGGTTAACAAATGTTCAGTATACCAGAAGTGCTCTTCACCCCATCCGGGGAAAAAATCGCTGCAACCATCATGCCGGGGGTTGGCGGAAATGCTTCTTGATGCGCGGCCAGCGCAGGCTTTCTGGGGCAATGCGCCAGGCATCGTTGATGAAACGGGCATACTGGTCAACCAGGTTCCTGACCTGTGCTTCCCGGTTCCCCTCCCCGGGGTCCAGCGGCGGCAGGAAGGTGGTATGGATCTGCCCACCCGACCGGATGCCCGTGTACTGTGGGATCACTTTTGCCCCGGTGTTGACCGCGAGCTCCGCGAAACCGGGCCTCAGGTTATAGCACCGCCCTGCCAGGATGACCGGGTAACCTTCCAGGCGCGAATATTCATTATCGCTGACGAACTGGATGATCCTGCCCTCTTCCAGCAGGTGCTCGCCCTGCAGGGCGATGACGGCATACAGAGCCGCCTTGTCAGCTGGCGGCAGTTTCTTGGAACGGTTTTTCTGCCAGTTGGGACTGCGCTGGCGGGCGATCTTCTGGCTGATGGTCGGGATATGCTGACCATCCAGGCGGCGCGGCAGGGCGGCGATCGCCAGGCGGTTGGAAGTGTTGTGATAGGTCACAATGATGACCCCGCGCCCTGACCGGTGGGCTGCCTGCAGGTGTTCCAGCCCGGTCACCGAGAAGTGGCGATCCAGTTCATCGACCGGGCTTTCGTCGATGAGTCGGGCAAGGCTGGACCAGAAAAGATGGGGTGAAGCCCGCAGGCGGTCGATGAGTTCCACCGATTCGTCCTCTGAAAGCGCCCTGCCGCCAGACAGGTTGAGGATATTGCCCTCCACACTGGCATTGAACGCCCTGCCCGGATCGACCGTGCAATCCTCCAAATCCGCCACCAGGCGGCAGAAGAGTTTGTACGGCTCCCGGTAAAGCAATCGTGAGACAAGCGGAGACCGTGCCCAGCGGGATAACCAATGGCGCCCACGGGTATAGGTCATGCGAAAGACCACCCGGCGATAGAACCCGTCGAAAACGGCGAGCGCAGAGTCCGAAAGAACCCGCCGGATGCCATGCCAGGCTCTGCGGGGCGTCATCCTGCCGGAGCGCGCCTTGCGCAGCAAGGACCGCAGGCGTGTGCTGCGCTGGAATGGGTTGCGGGAGCTCTTTGCTTTTCTCCTTGGACGCGGCTCCGTGGGGGGCGAACCCTGCTCCGCCTCGCGGCGCGCGCCGATCTCCACCAGGTGGGCAATGGTCGGTCGCTGGAAATACGCGGTCGGGATGCGGATCTTCAGGATCCGCTCTGCTTCCAGGATCATCTGCACGGAGAGCAGGGAATCCCCGCCCAGCTCAAAGAAATTATCCTGCACGCCAACCTGCTCCAGCCGCAGCAGGTCTTGCCACACGCCCGCCAGGGCGCTTTCCGTGGCATTACGCGCCACCACCAGGGGACTTTCAAGCTGCGGACGGGTGCGCGGCGGGCTGGGCAGTGACTTGCGGTCGGGCTTGCCGGTGGCAGTGCGCGGCAGGCTGGCAAGCCAGACGAAAGCAGCGGGGAGCATGTGCTCGGGCAGGCTCTGGCGCAGGCGCTCGCGCAGTTCACCCACTGCAGGCTGGCGCCCCGCCGCAGGGACCAGGTAGGCGATTAGGCGGCGGTCACCGCCGGGAAGGGTCTCCGCCAGGGTGACGGCATCCTGGATGAGATCCAGGCGTTTCAAAGCCGCATCCACCGCTTCCAGTTGGACGCTGAAGCCGCGCACCTTGACCATGTTGTCCTTGCGTCCGAGGTGTTCCATCTGCCCGGCGGGATCGAGGCGAGCCAGGTCTCCGGTGTGGCAGCGCATCATCCCCGCGCCTGCCGGGTCCGGCTTGAAGACGGCAGCGGTCAGGTCAGGCTGGCGCCAGTAACCGGATGCCAGGTAGCGACTGCGGACGACGATCTCGCCGCTCTCGCCTGCCGGTACCTCGGCGCCGTTCTCATCCACCAGCATGACCTCCTTATCCGGAACCGCATACCCCACAGGGATCTTTTCGGTGGAGAATTCCATCCCGGATCTGATCAACAGTTCGCGCATCACCATGGTCTCACTGCCCGCCAGGCGGTAAGCGAGCATGGTCTGCGGTCCGAAACTGCGCTGGAATTGTTCCACATCCTGCCGGAAGAGATCATCACCGCCCAGCACGACCAGGCGCATGTGCGCCGGTGCTTTCCTATCCTGCAGGGTATCCATGATCTTGCGGAACAAGCCGAAGGGAGGCATTGCCAGGATGCTGACCTGGTCCCGCTCGAACGAATCGATCAGCGCGGTGATGCTGATCCTCCGCATGGCGGGCAGCACCAGCGTGGCGCCACTCAACAGGGCGGCAAAGCACTGGGTCATGGCAGCGCCGAAGCCGAAGGAAGCCAGCACGGCGCTGCGGTCCTGCGGGGTCAGGTGGTAACCTGCCTGGTTCTGGCAGGCAGTGTGCAGCACCAGGCGATGCGACCATAATACGCCCTTGGGCTCGCCGGTGCTGCCGGAGGTGTAGGAGAGCACCGCCAGGTCTTCCGGTTTCGGCTCCGGCAGTTTCACGCCAGGCTCCCCCAGGGCGGGAGGAAGATCATCCACGACCAACCGTGGTCGTTCCGCCGGCAGGAAGGCGCTCACCAGTTCCAGGTTGTCGCGGGTGGTGAGCACCGGCGGTTCCAGGGCATCCTGCCAGAGTCGGCGCAGGTGGTCGGGCGGGGAATCGGGCGGGAGTGGGACGACGCCCCTGCCGGTTTTGAGGATGCCCAGCACCGCCGCCATGGCAAGATGCCCCTGGTCAATGACCAGGGCGATCGGGGTGTCTTCCTTCAAGCCGGGCAGGGCGGTAATGGCACGGGCAACGCGGTCCGAGAGGCTGTCCAGTTCAGCATAGGTGAGGCGCTCCTCCAGGGTATCCACGGCAATATGCCCGGGTACGGCGCCAACGACCACCTGGAAGCGACGGTTAATGGAGGCTTCGATCTCGGAGACGGCGAACGGGATGGCAGGAGGTTGCATCTCCTGTGCGGGCTGGTCATTCACAACGGGTGTTCCCTGTTCCTGCATGCAGCGATATGAGAAAAAGCGGCACCGCGCCTGGTACAGCGCAAGGTGCCGCATGTCATGCCAGCATCAGGGTGTGGCTTGCTCCACAAACGAGCCGTCCCAGTAGGCTTCCACCGGGGAGACCTGGTTGATCAAACCCTGCGTCAGCGCCCAGGCTTGGAATTCATCCACCGTGCCGGTGGCGATGGTGCCATCCTCAGACATTGGGGGCCAGCAGGCGCGCTGCAGCAGTTCAACATCCAAACTGGTGTACTCCGCCATGATCTCCAGGTTGCGTTCCGTCTTGCCCTCGTTGTACTGGCTGACGCCCTTGAGATAGGCTTTCATGAAACGTACACCGACCTCGGGGCGCTCATCCAGCAGGCTGGGACCAAAGAGCACCACGCCGAACTGCATATCCGGGACGATCTCCTGGTAGGGTTTCCACACCGAGACCAGGTTGGTATCCAGCAGGCGGGTGATCCATGGATCGCCGACCGAGATGACATCCACGGCATCGTTCTCGACAGCATCAGACAGCGAGGGGGGCGCAATATCCTGCGGCAGGGTATCTGCCAGGGTGAGACCTGAATCAGCCAGCACCTTCTCGAACATGAAGGCTTCGAAATTGGTGGGGTCGATGGAGACCTTGCTGCCGGTCAGGGCATCCACGGGGGAGGCATCATAGGACTCGATCCAGTCGGGCGTGGCAAGCAGTGCCATATAGGTGCAGCCCTGGCTGGCAAGATAGCCCTTGTCTGCCACGATCTTTATGGTGGAGCCTTCGGCGATGGCGTTGAATAGGCTGACGTTGGGACCGGAGCCGAGGACATCAATATCGCCCTGGATGAGCAGGGGCATGGGGGCGGTGCCGCTGTCGAAACGGACGAACTCCACGGCGAGGTTTTCCTCGGCAAAGAAGCCTTCCTCCTGGGCAATAAAGAATGGACCATAGGAGGTGTAGGGCAGGATCACCACCTTGACCGCATCCGGCGCGGCGGGGGTCGCAGGAGCGCAAGCCGAGACTGACAGCGTCACGAGCATGCCGATCAACCCCAGCGCCAGCAGCCTGACATTATTCCTGGATGAACGCGATTTCATTTTCTTCTCCTAAACGAGAGGGTAATCCAGCCAAACGAATCAGCCCATTCTATCAGATTTCCGCTTATCCGTTCATGAAAGGGACCGGTACCCAGCGAACCTGCCCGGCGGAACAGGCTGATTTTGTTTTCAGGTATAATCGTTTGATATTCGATCGATCCCCCGTGGAGGTGTTCTCATGTTTAAGCATCCTTTCGCAAAGACCCTGCTGGTCATCCTGGTGCTTGCCCTGCTGGCCGCCTGCGCTCCGGAAACGCCCGGCACCGAACCGGTCGTCACCACCGAACCAGACATCACCAGTGAACCCGACCAGCCGACCCAAACCTTCGAGCCCATCGATATCAAGGTCGGCTATGTGCCCTATTCATCCTACCTGCCGTTCTACATCGCCCAGGAAGAAGGCTATTTCCTGGAACAAAATTTGAACGTGGAACTGATCAAATTCTCCCAACAAGTGGATGCCATCCCGGTGCTGGTGGCAGGCGATATTGACGTGTATGCCGGGCAGCTGGACACCATGTCGTTGAATGCCATTGCCCAGGGTTCCGGCATCAAATACGTGGCGGACAAGGGATACGATAACCCGGAGGGGTGCGTCTACACCGCCTGGGTGGCACGCCAGGATATCTTCGAAAGCGGCGTGCTGGACGACCTGAATAACCTGGCGGGGATGAACATTGCCTTCCCTGTTGGTCAGTCACCGCAATACGCGCTTGATCTGATGCTGAGCGAGGTGGGCTTATCCAGCGCGGATGTCAACGTGGTGGATGTATCCGCCCCCAACCGGGTGGTGGGACTTGGGAACGGTGCCATCGACATCACCTTCCTCTCGGAGCCCTTCATCACCCAGGTGCTGACGGCAGGCACAGGCAGCATCTGGAAGGCATGGGAAACCTACCTGCCCGATTTCCAGCTGGCAGTCCTGATGTACGGCGAGAGCATGTTCGAGAATCCGCAGGCAGGGGAACGCTTCATGGTCGCCTACCTCAAAGCGGTGAGACAATATATGGAAGGCACCACCGAGCGAAACGTGGCGCTGATGGCGGAGTTCATGAACACCACGCCGGAGATCGTCAGGGCTTCGTGCTGGCAATCCATCCGCCTGGATGGCAGCATCAATGCCCAATCCATCCTGGATTTTGAGGACTGGTTGGTCGAAGAAGGTTTCCTGCTTCAAAAACTGGAGACAGAGGAGTTCTGGGATCCATTCTTCATTGACTATGCCAATGAGATCCTCGGAACCCCGTGAGCGTATGGATTTCCAGTGCAACCATATCGGCAAGTCTTATAAACTGCCCGGCACGGAAGTACGCGCGCTCCACGATCTGCATTTTTCGGTCAACTCGCGCGAATTCGTCTGCATCGTCGGACCAAGCGGCTGCGGCAAGACCACCCTGTTGAAGATCATCGCCGGGCTGGTCCTGCCGACCACGGGCAGCATTATCTATGCAGATCACAAGGACACTTCGGAGCCGCGCTCGGCGATGGTCTTCCAGGACCTGGGGTTGTTCCCCTGGATGCCGGTGCGTGAGAATGTTGCCTTTGGGCTGGAGACGCGCGGCGTGGATCGCAAGGAACGGCTTGCCCGGGCGGATGAATTGCTGGAGAAGGTGGGCTTGGGGGAATTCCTGACCAGTTACCCGCATCAACTTTCGGGCGGCATGCGCCAGCGGGTCGCCATCCTGCGCGCCTTCCTGACCGATCCGCGCACTCTATTAATGGATGAACCGTTCGGGTCGCTGGATTCGCAGACCCGCCTGATCATGCAGGAAGAACTGCTGCGCATCTGGAAGGAACACCGCAAGACGGTGATCTATGTGACCCACGACATCGAGGAAGCGATCCTGCTGGGTGACCGGGTACTGGTGATGAGCGGACGACCGGGAACGCTCCGGGCGGATATCCCGATCAGCCTGCCGCGCCCGCGGCACATCACCCAGCGCGACCAACCGGACTTCATCAAGTTGCGCAAACAGATCTGGAAGATGATCGAATCGGAAGTCCGCCAGGAATTGGGGATGACACGATGAAGGCGCGGCGCACTCCTGCCCGTCGGGGCTGGGAGACATGGGTCTCCGTCCTGATCTTCGTGCTCTTCCTGGCAATCTGGGAGCTCCTGGAACGCACGGGCAGCATCTCGAAACTCTTCTTCCCGGCGCCCACGCGCATCGCCGAGGCGCTGGTCAAGGTCGTCGGCAGCGGCGATCTGCTGGAACACCTGGCTGCCACGCTGAGCCGCCTTGTGTTGGGGTTCCTGCTCGGCGCCATCCCGGGGCTGTTGTTCGGTTTTGCCATGGGGTGGTCACGCCGCGTCCGGGCGATCCTGGACCCGTTCATCGCTGCCATACACCCGATCCCCAAGCTGGCGATCTTCCCATTGATCATGATCATCTTCGGGCTGGGCGAACTCTCGAAGGTGGTTGCGATCGCCATCTCGGCGTTCTTCCCGGTGCTGATCAACAGCATGACCGGCGTGCGCGAACTTAACCCGGTCTATTTTGACGTGGCGCACAATTACGGTGCCGGCAGGTGGAAGACCTTCACCCGGGTGGTGATACCCGGCAGCCTGCCGACAGTGCTTTCGGGCATTCGCATCGGGGTGAACATGGCAATGGTCATCACCATCGCGGTTGAACTCCTGTCTGCCAACAACGGGCTGGGGGTGATGATCTGGTTCGCCTGGCAGACTTTCCGGATAGAAGACCTGTATGTCAGCCTGTTCCTGACCGCCTTTCTCGGCATCCTGATCAATCTCTTCCTGCACCAGGTCACCAAAAAACTGGTCCCCTGGTCGAATTCCCCCGGTGGAGAGGGGCTTTAACCGCCATGGTCATGGCGTTCGCCGAACCGATCAAAGTGACCCCGCCGCAAGGATTCATCCCCCAGCCCTTCTCGCTGGTGGAACGATCGGTGGGGGAGATCTTTCGTGAGGTGGTCGCCCGGTATCCGCACCAGGTGGCGGTGGTGGACCCGGACAGGACGATCACCTACCTGGCATTAAATCAACAAGCCAACAGGCTTGCGCACGCCGTGCGCGGCATGGATGCCGGCGGGCAGGCTCCGATCCCGTTCCTGCTGGGGCGGGATGGATCGGCGATCGCGGCGGTGCTGGGCATCCTCAAAGCCGGCCGGATCTACCTGGCGCTCGACACAGCGAACCCGCTGGAGTATCTGAAAACGATCCTGAGGGATGCCCGTCCGCGCCTGCTGATCACGGATACGAAGCATCTTTCCCTGGCACAGCAATTGGCGGGAGACAGCCTGCGCATCCTGAACATGGATGAACTGGGCATCGACCTGCCGGATGGCGACCCCGATGAGGATCCAAAACCGACCACGCTGGCGGCGGTATTCTACACCTCGGGTACAACCGGGGTTCCCAAAGGAGTCATCCTCGATCAGCGCGCCCTGCTCCACCGCGCCTGGGTACATATCCACCTGCATTACCTGGCACCGGAAGACCGCAGCCCGCTGCCATTCCCGTTCAGTTTTGCCTGGTCGATCACACCGATCTTCACCTCCCTGCTTTCGGGAGGTATGCTCTTCCCGGTCAACTATGCCGATCTGCAACCCGAGAGGCTGGCAGATTGGTTGAAGGAGAACCGCATATCGATCCTGCATATCTCGCCGGTGCATCTCAGGCAATTATTCGCCGTCCTGCCTGAGGACAGCCGGCACTTCCAGCATATCCGCCTGGTCAACGCCGGGGGCGCGGAACTCTTCCCGCAGGATGTGGAGTCCTGGAAAAAGCACTTCCGGGCAGACAGCATCCTTGCTTATGGACTGGCTTCCACCGAGACCGGGACTGTCGCACGTAAGTTCTTTAATACCGGGTACGAGACGGCTGGCAACAAACTGCCGGTCGGTTATACCGTCCCTACAGTAACCTGCAAGTTGTTGAATGAAGAAGGTGAAGAGGTCGTTCCCGGTGAGATCGGCGAGGTGGCGGTGCAAAGCCTGTCGATGGTGCGGGGCTACTGGGGAGGCACAGGGCTGGACCAGGCAGCTTTTCACCAGGATGAGAACAGCCCTGCCGGACAACTCTACCGCACGGGCGACCTGGGACGCCTGCTCACGGATGGCGCGCTGGAACTGCACGGGCGGCGGGATGCGATGGTCAAAGTGCGCGGTTACCGGGTGAACACCGAGGAGATCACCTCGGCGCTGGCGGGACACGCGGGCATCCAGGAGAATCATATCGCGGTCAAAGCCAACCCCGCCAACAAGGAAGACCGCCTGGTTGCCTACATCGTACCCAAAAAAGATCATGCCTGCCCCGAGAAGGATGTGCGCATTTTCCTCGCCAAACGACTGCCGCATTACATGATGCCGGCTCGTTTCGTGTTCCTGGAGGCGCTGCCGCTGAACACCCACGGAAAAGTGGATGCTTCCGCCCTGCCGGAACCGGCAGACCGGGCGCAGGGATCGTTCACCGCACCGCGCAACCGGGAAGAGCAGACCATCGCCCAGATCTGGTGCGACCTGCTGGGTCTGGAATCCATCGGGGTGGAGGATAATTTCTTCGACTGGGGCGGCGATTCGCTCTCCGCTTTGACCATGGCGCTGGAGGTGGAACGACAGCTGGGACAGGCGGTGCCTCAGACCTTCTTCCAAAAAGCAACCATCGCAAACCTGGTGGACCTGCTCGGGCAGAAGGAACAGGGGGGCGCGCCAGCCCCGGAGGCATCCGCCGCAGCCCCCAGCATGGGACCCGTGAAAAAAGCAAGTAAAAAGAAATACCGACCAGGCGTGGCGCGCCTGGGAAGCAAGGACTTCTGGTTGAACCGGGTGATCGCTGCCACTCCCATGATCTACCGGCGCAGCGTGCTGGGCAGGTCGTACCTCGAAGGGTTCGCCTGGTTGCAGGACTGGTGCCGGCGCCCGCTGGTGGCACACGGCATTTACCAGGCAAAGTTCGAACTCTTCAGCCGCATGATCGCCAGCCTGGAAGGCTGCGCGGTGGATGCCGAAGCCGCCTTCCCGTCGAACCTGATGGGGAATATCCTGCAGGGCATTAACCGCGATTTCCTGGAAGACTCGCCGCTGACGCTGGTTGATAAGTTGAAGAATTCCAGGCTGCCCTTCTGGAAAAGCCTGCTGGCATTCATCAAGGAGGCACCCCTCAGCGTCGTTAACGAGCATTATTCGGTTTCCGGGTTGAATTACCTGGAGCACGCCCAACAGGCAGGTCGGGGGGTGATCATCCTGACCTACCACAGCACGATCAACAACCTGGCAATGTCTGCCCTGTCCCGCCAAGTGGATTGCGGTGCGATCCATACCGTCAGCCGCAAGGTCGCGGCGCTCAAGGACACCAGTTGGCAGCATACGCGCTCGGCAAACATTCCTCTGCCTCTCCGCTCGGCAATGAACGCCAGCGAAGCCCTGCAAGGACAGAACCTGCTTGCACAGGGCAGGATCGTGCAGGTGGTCGGCGATGGGGATACCGGTATGAGCCTGGGATTCCGCCCCATGCAGGTTGCCGGGCGCCCGTATTTCCTCTCATCCGGGTTCGCCGAACTGGCATTGAACACCGGGGCGGTCATCGTACCCCAATTCACGACCCTGCTGCGCGATGGACGGATACATACCACTTTCCTGTCACCGCTTGTACCGCCCTCAGGCGGACGCGAGGCACAGGTCGCCGACCTGCTGGAGCAGTATGCCCGGTTCATGTTCAATAGTTGGAAGGCGGCGCCCGAATCGCTGCGCTGGAAGAAAATGCAAAGACATTTTCAGAAGCCGCGCAACCGGATGATGGGTCGGACGGCATGAATACACACATCGATTTCATGGGTATTGGCACCGCCCGGGCAGGCACCACCTGGTTGTGGAGCATCCTCAACCGGCACCCGGGCATCTGGATGCCGCCGATCAAGGAACTGCATTACTTCGACCGCTCGCTGGATTATGCCTCCCCCAGCATCCTGGCAGAAGATAAACTGGTCCGGCGCATGTTCGGTGGGGGAGTCCACCATGCCGCCTGGCGGGCTTTATGCGTGCGCAGCGTTGGCGCCAGCCTGTTGAACCCGGGCAAATGGGGGGAGATCGCATGGAAGCTGCGCTATTTCCTGGGCACGTACAACGATGACTGGTATTTTTCCCTGTTCCGCAACAACAAGACCGGGCTGAAAGGCGAGGTCACCCCGGCTTATGCGATCCTCACGGCAGAGGATGTGCGCCACGTCCACGACCTGCTGCCCGACCTGAAGGTGATCTACCTGATCCGCAACCCGGTGGAGCGCACCTGGTCGGGTCTGCGCTATCGCTGGGTCAAGGGAACCCTGGACATCGAGGACCTGGAGGCGGTGCGGCGGACGATCGACAGCCCCTCCCAGACTGACCGGGGAGACTACGTGCGCACGATCCAGAACTGGAGCGCCTGCTACCCGAAGGAGCAGTTCTCGATCAATTTTTACGACGATATCGTCAAACAGCCCCACCTCCTGGTCAGCCGCGTGCTCACTTTCCTGGGGCTGGGGGCTGAACTGCCGGTCCCTGCCGGGCAATTGAGATCCCGTGTGAACGCCTCAAGAGAGAAACCCATGCCCCCGGAGATCAAGCGCTACCTGGCGCAAAAATACCACCCGGAGGTGCAGAAATTGATCCCGCTGGTGGGCGGGTACGCGGAAGCGTGGTTGAAGGATATCGAGGCGAGTATATAGAACGCCAGGGGGGTCAGGCGTCCCAGCCGAAATCCACGCCAAGCAATTGATACAGCTCGGCGTTATGGGGGCGGAAGGTTTCCCGCAGGTATGCGATCACCTCTGCAGGGACAGCCTCCTTTTTATATTCACCCACATTTTTATGCAGCGGCAGGGCAGGCAGGTAGTCTGGTGAAACACCCAGGAAGGCGTACACCTGGCGCAGCACCCGGGCGGGATCCTCAAAAAAGACCTGGCTGTCAAGGATGAGGCGCTGGTCGGGCGGGAAATGCTCCAGGCAGGCTTTGATCGACGGGGCATAGATGCTGCGCACGGTATAGGCGCGCTCGGTGCCGTATTTCTTCCGTTCCACCGGGCTGGCAAGGCGGCGGGGTTCATCCAGCAGGGCATCCATCAGCGGCAGGATCTCCCAGCCGCGCTTGTAGAGCATGTAATAATTGGAAATGGTCCGTTCCACCGGGTTGCGCAGCAGCAGGATGAGTTTCACCTCCGGCAGGTCCTGCCGGATGCGTTGGATGAATTCCGGGCGCTCCAGGTAGTTGGGGGTCTTCTCCCCGCTGACGGCGGAAGCCGCCTGCAGGGTCTGGATGAGCGGGAAATGGGCGCGGTACCAGCGCATGCCCAGGCGGTAGTGGCGGGGGTTATCCCAGTAATGGATCTCCTTGCGGCGGTATGCCGGCAGGATGTTGGGATGCTCGATCAGGTAACTGTAGAGCGAGGTTGTGCCGCCTTTTTGCGCCCCGGCGATGAGAAAGGTTGGCAAGGCGCGCCGGGAGGCGCTGAGCATGCGCACAAGGGAGATCATATGAATGGCAGAAAGCCTGGCGCTGCGTTTAAAGTTCCTGCGTCTCTGTTTGAAATTCATCCTGCCTCGATCATTCTCCAGGGGGCGGGGTGAACACCGCTGCGGGCAGATGGATCTCGGTTGCCAGATGCATGCGGGTCAGGATGCGGCGTGCCCGCGGCGACACCAGCAGCGTGCGCTGGAATAACGCCTGCAGATCTGCCTCCGACCCTTGTTCGTACACGCGGATGAATTCATCGAACTGCCTTTGCCGGTGGATACTTAACTTCATCGGGACGACCCCCTGCTGGATGGTCGCGAACCGGCTCTTCCACTTGGTCAACCAGTGGTCGAAATCAGGAAAATCGTAATGCAGGATCGTACCACCCGAGAACAGGTTGATCTGCATGCGCGTGCGCTCCAGCGGGATGGGGAAATGCGAGCGGAATGATACGATGGGCGCACTCGTGCGGGCGATCGATTTCCCCATGGCGTGTCCCTTGATGTAACGCTGGAAGACGATGGGACAGCCTTGCACACCCGCCAGTATCTGCCTTGCCCGGTAGGATACAAAATGGAAGAAATAAGGGAGTCTCTCGCGCGGGTCGAGGAAGATGTAACGGTTCTTGGGGACCGCCTGGCGAGCCCGCTTGAAGAAATGCAGTTCGCGGAAGGCGCTTTGGACGGGCTGGTTTTCCGGAACGGCTTCCAGGACGGGAAATTTGACGATGTCCACCTCGGGCGGGATGGCGGCGAGCATTTGCCTGAGTCCCCCGGGCGCGTAGACCAACTCATCGCTGTCGATGTGACCGATCCAGGTGTAACCATCCTGGCGCGCCCGCTGCACCGCCATGCGGGCGTTGGCTTCCTGCTTGACATTGATGGATAACTTTGCCCGCGGCAGGTCACCGACCAGGTCCTGCCAATGAGCACCAGTGCAGGGTATGCACGTGATGCGCTTCTCACCTTCCAGCGCGCCGATGGCAGGGTCCTCGGGATCGTCAAAGAACAGGTAGAGCCGGTCGATGCCGGTATTGAGGTGATAATAGCCAAAGGCAAGCGTATCGGGCAGGCTCGCCCGGATGGTGGCGAACAGGCAAATGGAATGGTCTGCGCCGGCGGAGACGGGCTGGGTCATGGCGCGCAAACCCCTCCGGCGGCGCCAGGCTGTCTCTCAGGGATATGCGCGCGGCGCATGGAAACAGGTTGCACGAAAAGGGTATAATCCGTGTCTACGATCATTATCTACGCAGTACATTATAGCGGATATACCTGCGAAGGCGCAGTATTCAACAAAACGACATCCGGCAGGCAAAGGAATCCAACGACCCATGCAAAGCCACAAGGAAGCGATCACAAAGAAGCCAAAGAGAAGGAAAGAGGAGGCGACCCGCCTGCCCTCCACACCTGTGCTGGCGACCTCACTGCGCGTACCGGTGCCGCTTGCCGAGATCGTGCTGGAGCCGCCGCGCGGTTGGTTCAACCTGCGCTTGCGCGAGATGTGGCATTACCGCGAACTGCTGTTCTTCTTCGTCTGGCGCGACCTGAAGGTGCGCTACAAGCAGACCGTGCTCGGCGCCACCTGGGCGATCCTGCAGCCGTTGATGACCATGGTCATCTTCAGCATCATCTTCGGTACGGTGGCCAAGATCACGCCGCCCGATGGCATCCCCTACCCGATCTATGCCTACACTGCCCTGCTGCCCTGGCACCTTTTCTCGGGGGCGCTCTCGGGCGCCGCAGGCAGTTTGATCAGCAACCAGAGCATGATCACCAAGGTCTATTTCCCGCGCATCCTCATGCCGCTGGCATCGGTCATCAGCGCGCTGGTGGATTTTGCCATTGCCTTCGTGGTGCTGGTCGGGATGTTGATCTATTATCACATCACACCCGGCTGGGGGGTGCTTCTACTGCCGCTTTTCACCCTGCTGGCATTGATGACCGCCCTCTCGGTCGGTCTGTGGCTTTCATCTTTCAATGTCAAGTACCGCGATTTCAAGTACATCGTGCCTTTCCTGCTGACCTTCTGGCAGTATGCCACCCCGGTGGCATACCCCGCCAATCTGATCCCGGAAAAATGGCGGCTGATCTTCTCCCTGAACCCGATGACCGGCGTGGTGGAGGGCTTCCGCTGGGCGCTGCTCAACCAGCACACCGATGTAGTGCCGCTGTTGATCTTCTCCGGGGTGATCATGCTGCTCATCCTGGTGAGCGGTCTGGTCTATTTCCAGCGCATGGAACGCACCTTCGCGGATGTGGTCTAGGATTCTGCTGACATGAGCCAATACGCCGTCAAGATCGAAGGTTTAAGCAAGGAATACCGCATCGGGCAGCGGCAGCGCTACCGCACCCTGCGCAGCGATCTGCAAACCGCCGCCGCGCGCCTGCTGAAAGGCAAGCCGCGTAAAGCCAACGACAACCCGCGCGGCAGGAACTGGTGGGAAGCCACGCACGTCTGGGCGCTGAAGGATGTGTCCTTTGAACTGCCCCCGGGTCAATCGCTGGGCGTCATCGGCAGCAACGGTGCGGGCAAGACCACGCTGCTGAAGATCCTGGCACGCATCACCGCGCCCAGCAAAGGTCGGGTGCGCCTGTGCGGGCGCGTCGGGTCACTGCTGGAGGTGGGCACGGGATTCCACCCCGAACTGACCGGGCGCGAGAACATTTACCTGAACGGCGCCATCCTGGGGATGCGCAAAGCCGAGATCGACCGCAAGTTCGACGAGATCGTGGCATTCTCGGAGATCGAACGCTACCTGGATACCGCCGTGAAATACTATTCCAGCGGCATGGGCGTGCGCCTGGCATTCTCGGTGGCGGCACACCTGGAACCCGAGATCCTGCTGCTGGACGAGGTGCTGGCGGTCGGGGATGTGAATTTCCAGAAGAAAAGCCTCAACAAGATGGGCGACGTGGTGCGCGAAGGTCGCACGGTCAAGATCGGAAGAGCA
>JBFYSG010000048.1:0-3357 GCA_041301835.1 Chloroflexota bacterium
GACCATCGTCCAGGGGAGAGGCGAACAGACTTTCAAGATGTCCAAGCGACCTGCGAGGAAGGCGACGAAACCACGCAGGAGGGTGAGGGGGCGTCCGAGAGGCTCGCGGGGAACTGAATCGACAAGACGATCCAGGGTGTTCAAGAAACCCGAGACGAGAAAAACCGCGAGCGGATTCCGGGTCCCATATTTCGGATAGCGATTGCCCGCCGGCAGCCCCTTTTCATTCATGGGAGGAGCCTCGATCGTTCGAGCCCCGGTCGGGATGAGCAGCGTGCAGCTGGGACTCCAACCGCTCCAGCAGTTTCCGATTAACCGAGATCAGGTCTGCCAGCAAGCCGGTGACCCCCAGGAAAACGCCCAGCAGCAGTAGAACAGCCGCAAGGATGAGGGATTGAACGTGCCCACTGCCGGCAGCGGTAAGATAAAAGTACAGGAAACGGACACCGATGAGGGCACCCGCCAGAAAGGAGAAGACCCCGGGGACGACGAAAAAGACGAAAGGCTGGTACACCATGAAGATACGCAGGATGGTGATGATCGATCGGATCAGATAGACCGGGATACTGGGGATCAGGCGGGATGGGCGCATGGGCGCGTTCACCCGGACAGGGACACCCACGATGGCCATGCCCTTCTGCCCGGCTTGAATGATCGTCTCGAGGGTGTAGGTGTATTCATTGAAGACATGGAGCTGCGAGGCGGCGGCGCGACTGAAGGCGCGAAAGCCGCTGGTCGTGTCCTGGATGCTGGTGCGGCTGAAGTACCTGACCATCCAACTACCGAACTTCTGCAGGACCTTCTTGATCCAGGAAAAATGGGCGATGGAAGCAATGGGGCGGCTGCCGATGACCATATCCGCCTCACCCGCCAGGATCGGGGCGATCAGCCTGGGGATATCGGCGGCGACATACTGGTTATCGGCATCCGTGTTGAGGATGATATCCGCACCCAGGGAGAGGCTGCTTTCCACGCCGGTCATGAAGGCGCGCGCCAAGCCGAGGTTGCGGAGATGACGGACGACATGATGGGCGCCATTTTCGCGTGCGACCTGCGCCGTGCGGTCCGAGCTGCCATCGTCGATCACGAGCCATTCGACACTGGAACAGCCCGGCAGTTCACGCGGAAGCGCCTGCAAGGTAATGGGAAGCGACTGTTCTTCGTTATAGCAAGGGATCTGGATGATCAATTTAACCATACATCCTCCCCGGGCGTATCAAGGCGATCCGTCCATTTCCCGATGCCGCAGCCGGAATCCAGGACCTTCCCCTGCGGGTACGGCAGAGCCGCCTTCATCCGCCATCCACGCAGGTAAGAGGAGAACAAGCCTTCAGCACCCTGGTCCACTGGGATCATATCAACCCGGCGCCTGCGCGTCGCTGGAGGCCGGGTCCTTCCGCGGCGGGCGGGGAAGATAGCCGGACATCCCGGTCCAAAGCGCCTTGAACGAAAGACCGATCAGGAGGTAGAGATAGATGTAGCACGAGGCGGCATAGTGGATGGCAGGAACGGAGGTGGTCGCATCCATGACCGCCAGAGTACCCATACGTAGCAGGAAAAAGCCGGACACCAGGGCAAGAGTCCAGCCTTCCGGGGCGGCGAGTCTCCCCGTTTTAAAAACCACCCGGACCAAGACGAAAAGAACCCATCCCACCAGGAGGAGGATCACCAGCGGCTGGGTGCTCTCCATGTAGATGCTATAGATAAGGTCGATCACCTGCGCTTTGAACTGCAAGGCTTTGATGCGCAAGTCCACCCTGCCAGCGATCAGCTGTTCGGAAGTGATGGGGCGACCGATCTGCTCACTGGCGATGGGGTTATAGGTGAATTCATCGAAGTAGCGGAAGGACTCTTCCTCAGCACGCCAGGTGGAGATATCCAGAGTAAACGGGGCTGCCATGGTGTGCTCATAGGCGAGCAAACGTTGAAAATTGGTGGCGAGGAAATGGATCACCAGAGGGATATGGCGGGACTGGATCGAACCGACCATGGGGATATTCGAAACCGGATAACAATCCAATGCGCCGGACTCGCAAGCCGATCCCAATTGATCCGCGGTCTGCTGCAGGTATTCCCTGGGGAAACGACCGCCTTCTAAATAACCAGCCGCCTGGAGGACATCACGGAACATCCATAGAAAATGACTGCCTGCCAATTCCTGACCCGGTACAAAATAGTCCTCCAGGTACCAGTCCGGTTTTACAGACAACGTTCTATCACTGTAATAGATCCAATTTTCGAACGACCCAAAATAAGGCTTCAACTGAGCGAAGAGCGGAGAAGCCTCATAGGCTTGCGAGAGGATCTCTTCGTTGACCGGATGGTAGGGTTTCCAATCCGGGGTCTTTATGCGATAGATCGTGTTCAGGACCCTGTTCAGGTCCCTGTCGAGATTCTCAGAGATGCCCCAAAAGCCATAATAGGAATAGTTCAAAGCCGAGACTACGAGGATGGGAATGCTCCACAGGAGGACGGGCAGGAAGACCTGCACGAGGCGCGGGAACCTTTCTTGCTTGGCGCTCCTGCGAACCGCCAGGAAACAGACGAGCAGGAGCAGGAATATCAGCGGATAGATCCAGACGCCCTCCTCCCGGCAGAGCATGAATGCCGCCATGGACAAACCCAGACCAAGCGACCAGACCCAGACCGAACGGAGCGGTCCCTGGATGCGGAACAACAGACCGATGGAAAACGCCAGGACGAAGAGGGTCAGGGAGAGGAAGACATGCTCGCGATAGACGCGCAGCGCCCACATGGAGGTGATGCCCGCCGGCAAGAACAGGAGGAGGGTAAATAATAGAAGCCGCCACCATCTAGCGGGGATGACCGGCTGCAAGGCGAGGTAGAGGACCAGGCATGCCAGAACATAGAACAGGGTCTCATTCAAGAGCAACGGCAAGCCCGTGAAATAAGAAAAGATCAAGAAGAAGGCATAGAAGGGCGCCTTGATGAGGGTATACGCATCATATGGACCCAGCCACTGCCCGTGGATGAGGTAATGGGCTACCCTGGCATAGTACAAGTCATCGTGCGGGGCATTGATGTAATATTTCGGGACCCCCAGGATCAACCAGATTCGAAAGGCAACCAGGGCTATGAACAGCCCCAGGAAGAGGAAGGTCTGCCATCTTCGGGATGAGGGATCATGCGGCATGGCGGTTCACCTGTGCCTATAGTATAAATCGGAATTCCCCGAGGCAGTACTACGGAAAGACCGGGCTCCTGGCGGAGGAGGGAAACGGCGGACTGGGTGGTTAAGACGTAACCGGAGGCGAGGAAGAAGAACAGCACCCTGGCGGGTGCTGTTCGTGGGCTGCGGGGGAAATGGCTATGGGGTAGGATCTTTACAAGTGCGGT
>JBFYSG010000049.1:0-4524 GCA_041301835.1 Chloroflexota bacterium
TGGCTGTCTGCCCGATCCAGAGTGCGGGATGTGCCCGGTGGGCTATTTCCCGGGAGAGTATGAAGGCATGGACGTCTGCATCCCGGTCGGCATCCCGGACCTCTACACCCTGACCGACTGCCTGGAAGGCATGCTGCTCGACCCGGAGAACGCCTGCTGCAACCTGCCGCCCGACACCTACGCGCCCACCTGCCCGATCGGCTCCATATTCGACCCGGCTCTTGGAATGTGCGTGTATGGCTTTGATGACCACTGCACGACCCTCACCATTTATATCGAACCATGCCCGGGCATCACACCGGTTCACACGGGGTGCATAGACCCAGGTCAATACAAGACTGAAGGCGCTTGTGAAGCCGCAGGTTGCTATTGGACTCCAGGGAGTGCAGCGCCACCTATTTGCACCATGCCCTAGGCAAACCAAGACCTGAAATAAAAAAGAAACAGGTGCCTCCCAGCAATGGGAGGCACTCTGGCATATGATGCACCCGCTCAGGCGCGGTAAGAACTGCCGTATGCGATCAGTTCCTCGTGGAGGCGGCGCAGGGTTTCCGCCTCCATCTTCTCCACCCTGCGGTCGTAGGTCAGGTAGCCGTTGATCTCGATCTCCACGTCGGTCGTCTGGGTGTATATGACCGCCATCAGACCGCCGGGGATGAGCGGCTTCACCTCGTCCTCCAGCAAGCCCAGGTAGGCTTCCATCAGCGCGGATGGGTCGTTGTAGAAGCGGTAGCCGAACTTGCGCTTCTCATCCCAGACATGCCCGGGAACTTTCAGGCTGTACCCGCCCGTCTCGGAAATGACGAAGGCGCGCCGGTCGTGAACGGGGGCTTTGAGCCTGGTGAAATAGATGTGCCGGCTGACGAAGTCACCACCTCCCTGGTCGAACCAGCCCGAGGCATGGTCCACCAGGCGGGTTGGGTCGTATCCCTTGACCCAGTCCGCCAGCTCGCGGGCGTGGAACTGCCCCCAACTCTCGTTGAACGGCACCCAGGCGGCAATGCAGGCCGCGTTGTGAAGATGGTCGAGCATGCCCTTCAGTTCAGCCCGGTATTCTTCGCGGTTCAACTCCTTCGCCCGCCCGAAGCGTCCCAGGCGGCGGGTGTCGTCGCGCTGGAAGCCGGATCGCAACGCAAGAAAACCGACTGCCGGACCGTCGATCCTGCCGCCGTTGGGCATGTCCTGCCAGACGATCATCCCCAGGCGGTCACAGGCCGCGTACCAGCGCAGCGGTTCCACCTTGATATGCTTGCGGATCAGGTTGCAGCCGATGCGGCGGGTGTACTCGATGTCGAAGAGCATGGCTTCCTCGCTGGGGGGCGTGTACAGCCCGTCCGGGAAGTAGCCCTGGTCGAGCGGACCATAGAGGAAGAGCGGCTCGTTGTTCAATGCGAAGCGCAGGTGCCCGCTGTGGTCGGGCAGCAGGCTGAACTTGCGCATGGCAAAGTAGGAGGTGACCTCATCGAGAGGTTTCCCTTCCTGCAGCAAGCGCACCCGCAGGTCATAGAGATGCGGGGCTGCCGGGCTCCACAGGCGCGGGTCGGGGAGGCTGAGCTTGAGCTTCTGATCGACAGGTCCGCTCCCCGAGGCGGCGACCTGCCCCTGCCAGGCAGCCTCCACGGAGATCTCAAGGCGCCCATCGTGTGCCTGCTCCCTGCCAAGCAGTTCCGCCTCCACGGTCAAGGAACCCTCATCCAGGTTCGGGGTCAGCTTCAAGCGATCGAGGCTGACGGGCGGCACGACCTCCAGCCAGACCGTCTGCCAGATGCCCGAGACCGCCGTGTACCAGATGCCATGCGGTTTCAGCACCTGCTTGCCGCGCTGCTGCATACCGCGGTCCGTAGGGTCCCAGGCAGACACCACCAATTCATTGCTGCCCCCCGTCAGCGCCGCACTGATGTCGAAGGTGAAGGGCAGGTATCCGCCGGTGTGCCCACCGAGCGGGATGCCATTCAGCCAAACCTTGCACTGGTAGTCCACTGCCCCGAAGTGCAGCAACACGCGCCTCTTTAAATCACCATGCCATGCCGGATGCGGCGGGAGTTCGAACGTGCGCCGGTACCACAGGCGCTGCCCCGCGTGCAGCCTTTTCTGCACGCCCGAAAGCAGCGACTCGACCGGGTAGGGCACCAGGATCTGCCCCTGGTATTCCTGCGGAGCAGGACGCCGGCGCGGCAGGATGGCATAGTCCCAGGGACCGTTCAGGTTCAGCCAGAGGTCCTCCGGGCGCTGCATCTGCGGGCGGGGATGCTCGGGCAGCGGGCAGGGCTGGGCGGGGTTCCAGGGAGTACGCAGCGTTGATCTGATCAAGGTTCCATCTCCGATCAGCAGGTCAAGGGGCAGGCAGGCGCACCCAGACGGTCATCTGCGAGGGACCGCGGTTGCCCCACAGAAAGTAGGGAATGAAGGTGAGCGGCTCCCCGCGGGATGTCTTCGCCCGGATGATCCCACAACCGCCCAGCAGCCCGGGAGCCTCGGAGGCGGAACAGGTCTCCGGGTCCAGCCGCAGATCAAAGAGGTCCAACCCGGGGTTGTCAATGGATTCCAGGCAGTACACCAGTGGACCGCGGGTCAGCGCCGCTTTGCCGCGGTGGTCGCGCAGGCGGAGGGGCGCCTTGCGCACCTGGATCGACATGTCGAATTCCAACTCGATGACCTCCCCGGCTTTCCAGGGGTGGCGCAGGACCAAGAAATCGGACTGTGTGGGGTCGAAGCCGGCGGCAGGCTCCAGCCTGCCAGCCTGACTGCCGGCCCTCTGCTGGCTCTCCATCTCCGGGAATGCCACCGCCTCCCCGTTGAGGCTTACCCCCAGCCGGGGGGACCAGGACGGGCGGCGCAGCTTAATTGAAGTGCCGGCTGCAGCCGCGCGCCCGGTGGGGGCATCCAGGACGGTCAGGAGCACCCTTCCCTCCCAGGGCAGGTCGGATTCCATTTTCAATCTAAACCCCTGCTTCTTCACCGCTCCATCTTCCCCTTTGCCAGCCTCCATCAGGCTGCTGATGTACTGGTGAACGGTCACCCCGGCGGCATCGGTCGTGTAGATGTACTTCCCGAGGTCTGCCAGGGTTCGCGACAGGTTGGAAGGGCAGCACGGCACCGCGTACCAGCCGCGGCGGGTGACGCTGCCGCGGCTCGCGAGCGGATTGTTGTACAGGTAGGTATCCCCCTCGAGCCCCATGCCCACCGCGGCGGCGTTATAAAGCTGCCACTCGAACAGGTCGCTATAGCGAGATTCGCCGGTCAGTTGGGCCATCTCCCAGTTCCAGAACAGGCAGCCCAGGGCGGCACATGTCTCGGCATAAGCCACCTCGGGGTTGAGTTCATCGTCCTTGCCAAAGCCCTCCATCCCGGGCAGGGAGCCGATGCCGCCGGTCAGGTACATGCGCCTCCGCACCATGCGCTCCCAGGCGCGTTCCAGCGTCGGCAGCAGCAGGCGGTCACCACCCTGGCGTGCCAGGCGTGCCGCAGCCGTCTCCAGGTAGGCGAAGCGGACGGAATGCCCGACCGGCTCGACCTGGTGGGCGAAGGGAGTATGCTGCTGGTTGTATTTACCCTGCAGGTTGCTCACGATCCAGCGCAGCAAGGTACTGATCGAATGCTTTGCCGGGTTTCCGGGAGGCAGGGGATGGATCGGTGCCTGCGGATGTGCCCGAATATACGCCTGCTTCATCCTTGCCACGCGCTTCATCCGCCGCATGGTGCCCAGGGTCTGGCGCAGCATGACCCAACCGATGGCAGGGATGCGCCCACGCCGGGCGATGAACTCCCTGGCCATGTCCAGGTAGGCTCTTTCACCCGGTGTGACCTGGTAGAGGCGCAGGAGGGCGATCTCGATCTCCTCGTGACCGCTGGTGGCTGCAGGTCCGCGTCCGCTGAAATCCGCCACGATGCGATCTGCGGAGCGGCGAGCCACCTCCAGCAGGTTTTTCCGCCCGGTGGCAAGGAAATGGGAGACCCCCGCCTCGATGAGGTGCCCGTGGCAGTACAGTTCGTGCTCCACCTGCAAGTTGCACCAGCGGGTGCCGGGGAAGTGGAGCTGGTTATAGGTGAAGAGATAGCCGTCAGACATCTGGGCACGCCCGAGCAGGTCAATGAACGCCTCCATGCGCTCCAGAAGGAGTGGATCCCGGGTTTCCGCCCAGATCAAGGCTGCCGCCTCCAGCCACTTGTAGGCATCCGAATCGGCGAAGAAGAAGCCGCTGCGAAAACCCTGCCCCTCGCCGGCAGCCAGGCGGAAGTTCTGGATGCAGCCGGAAGCCTCCAATTGCTCCCACTGGTGGTGGATGGCGCGGCGTGCGTTGACCTCCCGCCGTACCGCCCAGAACCCGCCGCTGACCCTGACTTCAGGCATCCGCTCTCCGTTTGCCCATGAAGAACAGGGGGATGAGCGCCAGCAGGCCGATGACCGCCCCGACCTGGAAGATGATCGGCACGGGGATGAACCCTGCCTGCTCGCCCAGCGTGGTCGGGATGCCATAGTTCTGGATGAGCTGGGATCCGATCCACGGCCCGACCACCATCGGG
>JBFYSG010000051.1:0-11222 GCA_041301835.1 Chloroflexota bacterium
ACCGATCCTGGAACGCACCGGCGGACCCGGGTATGTGACCGTCCGCCTGGGTAATGCGGTCCTGTTCGAGGGTCAGAATGCCCCGACTTCCATCCATGGCAAGGGTTATCATTTTGTGCCCCGTTTCGAGACGATACAACCGATCGCCCTGGAGCCGCAGTACGGTGAGATCGATGAACTGACGGCAATGACCCGGGATGGGTTCTATGTGCAGGTTAAGAACACGCGCTTCCGCTTCCGGTTGTCTGCCGATCCGGCTGAGAGGTCGAAGGAGAACCCCTACCCTTACTCGGAAGAGGCGATCTTTGACATGCTCTATAACCGCACTGTCTCGGAGAAGGGCTTGTCCGACTGGGTCTCCGGGGTGACTTCCGACGTTCGGAAGGTGCTTGCCGGTTATATCAACCGGCATACCCTGGACCAGCTGACCGCACCGGAAGAGTCTGGCGCCGATCCGCGCGGGGAGATCAGGACCGAATTGTTCTCCGGGAAGATGAAGGAAAAGATCCACAAGCGCGGCGCGGAGTTGCTGTGGGTTGATATCGGGAATTTCATCGTACGCGATGAGAAGGTTGAAAAACAGAGGTTGAGCACCTGGCAGGCGAAATGGATGGGGGATGTGCGCCTAAGTCAATCCTACGGAGAAGCCCAGCGCCTGGCTTACCAGGAAATCGGGCGTGCTGAAGCGCAGGCGGAGATCCTGATCAGCATCATGCATGCGCTCTCGGATGTGAATATGCAGGGCGGTTCGCACCAGACCGTGCGGGATGTCATCCTCATTCGTACCGCTCAACTGCTGGAAACCATGGGCAATACACCCGGTGACGTGAAAACGCTCCCGGAGGGCGGCGAAAGCAGGAAGGGAAAGTAAATGATCACCTTCGATGAAGTGATCCCCTGGTTTTACAAGTTCGAGACCAGCCGGGTCAGGCCCGATATCAACCAGTTAATCAGCAGGATGAGAGCCTGCCTGGACACGAAAGAGGTTAATGAAGTAGCCGAGGTGCAAAAACAACTGCTGGAACTATCGCGGCAGTTGCGGGACGAAAAAGAGGTGACCGAGATCCTGGTGGAATGCGCAATCGCTTCCTCCCTGACCGGGAAATTGGATAAGGCAGAGACCCTGCTGATGGATGCGGTTGCCAGCGCCTGGTCCAGTCTCCATAAAAGGGCGGTCATTCAAACCATGGTGGGATGTGTCCAGTGGGGGGCGACCGAAACGAAATCCAAGGCGATCATCAGCTGGCGCAATGCCTTGTTCGATTTTGAGTGGTTGAAGCGCCAACCAGGTCTTCCGAATGGACAATCTTCCTGGTTCCGGGAAACCTGCACGCTGCTGGAGAAAAACCTTCTCGATGCCATGGAGATCGTAACCTCGGAGATGAAGAATACCCCGCTGCCGGTGGAAAAGGCACAGGCTGATGAAGGTGAACCGGCGGACCCCGCCGGGCAGGGAACCCCGACAGGCGCAGACGGCGCCCAACAGGGTCCCTCTGCCGCGCCCTCACGGTCTGATATCCTGCAATGGTTCACAATATCCGAGGAGATCCCGGCAGGTGATTTCGGACCCAGCGGCGTTGACCCCTTCCCGATCGGCGTCGTGGAAGTGGAGCAGGTATCCATCAACGGGCATCCGTTCAGCATCCATGCGACGCGCGGGAAACGGATCATCCATCTGCCATCCACCCCTGAGATCCAGGTCGTGAAGGTCAAGGGGGACAGCATGAACGAGGAGAACATCCTCAAGGGTGATTACGTGATCCTGCGCCGGGCGGACTCGCCGAACAATGGGGATATTGTCATGGCAGAGATCGTCGGCATCGATACCAGCGCAACACTCAAGCGATTCTATAAGGATCAAGATACCATAATCTTGCAGCCGCGCAGCAGCAACCCGCTCCACAAGCCCTATGTTTTTAAGAAGGTTGGGGAGGGTTTTTATATCCGCGGCGTGGTGATCGCGGTGCTGAAGCCCGCCTGAGCAGCCTTGCCTCCCCATATGAATATCCGGGTCGATTTTCACAGTCACACCTCGGCATCCAAGGATTCACTGACCTCACCGGAGGAATTCGTCCACGTGGCGCGCCGGCGGGGGCTGGGACGGATCGCGGTGACCGATCACAACAACATCCACGGGGCACTGGCAGCCCAAGCCCTGGACCCGGAGTTGGTGATCGTGGGGGAGGAGATCATGACCACGCGCGGCGAGATCCTGGCATTCTTTGTCTCGGAGGCAATTCCTGCCGGGTTAAGCCCCCAGGAGACCATTGGACGGCTGCGGGAACAGGGCGCCTTCATCAGCGTTTCGCATCCGTTCGACTCCTTGCGGCATGGTTCCTGGAGCCTGGAAGACCTGCAGTCCATCACGCCGCTGGTAGACGCGCTCGAGACCTTCAATGCCCGCTGCATGCGCCCGGGCGCAAACCGCAGAGCGCAGTCCTATGCCAAACAAGTGGGTCTGCCTGGTACGGCAGGTTCGGATGCGCACGCGCCATTCGAAGTGGGTCGCGCCGCCTTGCTGCTCCCGGTGTTCTCGAATGCCGTGGAATTGCGGCAGGCGATCCGGGCGGGCTCGCTGAGCGGGAGAGCCTCGCCGCTGTGGGTCCATTTTGCATCCCGCTATGCTTCGCTGCGAAAAAAGGTTGTATAATTGCGGCGATGGGGCGGTGGCGGAATTGGCAGACGCTGCGGACTTAAAATCCGCCGGTGGCGACACCGTGTGGGTTCGACCCCCACCCGCCCTACACAACCACGCCCAGGCGTGGTATTTTCATTAATACAGGAGATTGAATGACCAGGAAATTCGTGCCCACCCACTTGAAAATCGTCCGCCCGGTCCCGTCTGATATCGACATCGCCCAGGGATCGGATATCAAGCCGATCGCGCAGGTCGCTGAGGAGGTCGGCATTCTGCCGGAGGAACTTGAATATTACGGACCCTACAAAGCCAAGGTGAAATTGGATATCCTGGAGCGGTTGAAGGCTGCGCCGAACGGCATCTATGTCGATGTGACCGCCATTACGCCGACCCCGCTCGGGGAGGGGAAGACCACCACTACGGTGGGACTCTCGCAGGCGTTGGGGGCGCACTTGGGGAAGAAAGTCTTCACTGCCATCCGCCAGCCGAGTCAGGGTCCAACTTTTGGGATCAAGGGTGGTGCTGCCGGCGGGGGCTACTCGCAGATCATCCCGATGGAGGATTTCAACCTACACCTGACCGGCGACATTCATGCCATCACGGCGGCGAACAACCTGCTGGCGGCGGCGATCGATGCGCGCATGTTCCACGAGAGCGAGCAGACGGATGAAAAACTCTTCAATGCGCTCTGCCCGGCGGATAAAAAAGGGAACCGCCGCTTTTCACCGTCCATGCTGCGGCGGCTGGTAAAACTGGGGATCGATAAAACCGACCCGAACGGCCTGACCGTGGCGGAGCGCGCACGCTTTGCCCGTCTGGATATCGACCCGGACTCGATCACATGGCGGCGGGTGATCGACACCAACGACCGCTTCCTGCGCGAGATCGAGGTCGGGCTGGGTCCGGAGGAGAAGGGCAGGAAACGCCAGACCGGGTTCGATATCACCGTTGCCAGCGAGATCATGGCGATCCTGGCGTTGACCACCGACCTGGCGGACATGCGGGTGCGCCTCGGGCGCATGGTCATCGGGACGAACCGCCTGGGTGAGGCGATCACCGCCGAAGACCTGGGTGTGGCTGGGGCGATCACCGTCCTGATGAAGGATGCCATCAAGCCCAACCTGATGCAGACGCTGGAGGGAACACCTGCGCTGGTCCATGCCGGACCATTCGCCAATATTGCCCACGGTCAGTCCTCCATCATCGCCGACAGGATCGCGTTGAAACTTGTCGGTCCGGATGGCTTTGTGATCACGGAATCGGGCTTTGGAGCCGATATCGGGATGGAGAAGTTCTTCGATATCAAATGCCGCTATTCCGGTCTGGTGCCGCAGGTGGTCGTGCTGGTCGCCACCGTACGGGCGCTCAAGATGCACGGCGGAGGACCCAAAGTGATAGCCGGCAGACCGCTGGCAGCGGAATACACCGATGAGAACCTGGACCTGCTGGGCAAGGGTCTGCCCAATATGGAGCGCCATATCCGGAACGCCTTGAAGTTCGGCGTCAATGTGGTCGTGGCAGTGAACTCCTTTGCCAGCGATACGCCCGCCGAGGTGGAACTCATCCGCAGCGCGGCGCTCAAGGCTGGCGCGATGGATGCGGTCGTGTCCACCCACTGGATGGACGGGGGTCCCGGCGCGATCGAACTTGCCCGGGCGGTCATCAAGGCGGCGGAGAAACCGGTCGAGTTCAAATTCCTTTATCCGTTGGAAATGACCATCCGCGAAAAACTGGAACTGATCTGCAAGGAGATCTACGGCGCAGCGGGTATCGAGATCCTGCCCGAAGCCGAGCAGAAGATAGAACTCTACACCCGGCTGGGTTTCGACAACCTGCCGCTGTGCATGGCAAAGACCCACCTTTCCTTTACGCACGATGCTGCCATCAAGGGGGCACCGAGCGGTTTCAGTGTGCCGGTGCGCGATATCCGTGCCTCCGTCGGCGCCGGATTCCTCTATCCGCTGCTGGGAGAGATGCGCACGATGCCCGGTCTGCCGACCCGCCCGGTCTTTTACGATGTTGACCTGGACCTGGAAACCGGTAAGGTGCTGGGTTTATTCTAGGTTTTTCGTGTAGATATAACCAGCGAGCCATGAAAGGCAGGACAGGTCCTTTGATGGAGATAGACCTTGATACCCTGACCGTAACCACTGCCAGCAGCGCCCTGCGGACGGGTGAAATGACTGCCATGTCGCTGGCTGAAGCCTGCCTGAACCGGATCGCCCAACTGGATCCCCGGTTGCAGGCATTCATCACCCCCACGCCGGAATTGGCGATCCAGGCTGCGTTGGCGGCAGATGCGCTCCTGTCGCTGCGCCCCGGCAACCTGGATGACCTGCCGCTGCTGGGCATCCCCGTAGGTATAAAGGATCTGTTCGAGACTGCCGGGATCCGCACGACGGGGGGCTCGAAATTCTTTACCGATGTTCCTGCCGAGGACGCCGAGGCGGTCATGAGACTCAAAACTGCCGGCGCGGTCATCCTCGGCAAGACACAAACGCATGAGATCGCCCTGGGGGTGACGGGGGTGAATCCGCATTTCGGGACGGTCCGCAATCCCTTTGACCCGGAACGGATCGCGGGTGGTTCTTCCTCCGGTTCTGCTGTTGCGGTGGCAACGGGCATGTGCCTGGCAGCCCTGGGTACGGATACGGGGGGAAGCGTGCGCATCCCGGCGAGCCTGTGCGGGGTGGTGGGCTTGAAACCCACGCGTGGACGGATCAGCACGCGCGGGGTGATCCCGCTCTCCTGGAACCTGGATCACGTCGGCATCCTGGCGCGCAGTGTGCCTGATGCCGTGCTGCTCTTTGATGCGCTGTCTGGATACGATCCCCACGATGCCGCCTCCATGGACATCCCATGGGAAAGAGGCAAAGCGTCCAAGGACAGCGTGCGCGGCTGGCGGATCGCCCTGGCGAGCGGTGAATACGTGGAGAACAGCGCCGCCCAGGTAAGCGTGGCGCTGCAGGAAACGGGCAGGGTCATGCATGATCTTGGTGCCGAGGTGGAGAAGGTGGATATGTCCTGGCTTGCCGACCTGGCGCTTGCCAATGCGCGCATGACCCAGGCAGACGCGGCGACATATCACCGGGATCGCCTGGCAGCACACCCTGATTGGTTCGGGGCAGATGTGCGCCAGCGCCTGGAAACCGGTATGGCGCTGAGCAGCAGCGAGTATATCCTGGCGAGGCGGATGCAGACCGAGAGCCGCCGGCGGTTCGATAACTTCTTTTCGCGCTATGACCTGCTTGTCCTGCCGACCACCCCTGTGACTGCGCCGGGCATTGAAGGTTTGGATGCCATCGAGATTGCCCGTCAGTTGACCCGCTTCACCTCGCCGTTCAACCTCACCGCTCTTCCTGCCATTTCACTTCCCTATCAAAGCGATGACAGCCTACCGTTCGGCATTCAACTGGTGGCAGCAGCCTGGCAGGAGTCGAAGATATTCCAGGCGGGACTTGCGCTCATGGCAGATAAGCGCTCCATGACCGGTGGTTGACCCCCCTTTATGTAAAGTTGATGACCCGCGCACTGCGCGGGTCTAATTTTATGTTATTTCTGCAGACAGGCGATCAAGCCAGCGGTGAAGTCGGTTGGCTGGGACGGCGCGACCAGCACCACGGGCAGGCTGGCAACCGAAAAGGCAGCGGTGAGATCTGAGGTAAGCCAATCGCGCGTCAGGATGCCAACGGCGTGGACATCCCCGGTTACCTCGGCGATCATGTCCTCAGGGCTGGCGGCGATGCGGGCAAAGGGAGTGATCGTTCCACCTCCAAGAGCGAGTCCTTCGAAATTGACCTGGATCTCTTCACCGGCTGGATAGACCCACACCTGCACGTCTGCATCCATGCCCCCTACAGACTGCCAGTTCGTCTCCGTTCCGATGAACAACCCGCGCACCTCATCGGCAGACAGGCTGGGCAGGATGTTCTTGGAATTGGTGACGACCAGCAATTCCACCGTCCCGACCTGATACGCATAGAGTCCTTCCATGTCCCTTGCCAGGCGCAGAACCAGGTCAGCGCTTTCAAAGGAGGTAAATTCAGCCAAACGCAACTCTGCCTGGATCGGATTCTCGCCGGCGCAGGCAGCCAGGTCGCTCAACCATGGTAGGGCAGCATAGGTATAGTGCACTTGCAGGACCTCAGCCTGTAGCTCGGTTTCTGGTGGGGTGCAGGCTGAAAAACCGGAAAGCAGTAGAAACCACAACAGGAGCCGGTGGAATGTTTTCATGCCGGGTCCCATTCGGTCAGGATGGCGGAAAGGAGTTCGATCCGCTCCAACAGGCTTGCCTTGATGATATATTCGCGTTCGGAATGATAATCCCCTCCGGCGGGACCAAGCCCGTCCAGCAGGGGGATGCCCAGGGGCGCGACAAAATTGGCATCGGATGCGCCTCCGGTCCCGCTAGCCTTGAGGTCCATGCCGTGTCCGGCGGCGATATGCCTGATCTTCTCAAATGTCTGGCGGATGAGTTCGTTGGCTGGCATGGGGGGGCGGTTCAAGCCGCCAACCACCTCGAGGCTGGTGCCTGCCCGTATCGGTTTTAATGCCTGCATGGCTGTGGTAATGCGCTCTGCCTCACCCGGTTCCATCACGCGCAGATCCACCTCAATGCTGGCATGATCGGGCACGACGTTGCTGGCGATCCCGCCCCGGATAACCCCGACATTCAGGGTCGTGCCCTTATCGTAGCAGGTCATACCCTGGATCGCCAGGACCTGATGAGCGATCTCCTCGATGGCATTGAGACCGTTGCGGTGGTCCCCGCCGGCGTGGGCGGCGCGCCCGTGCACCTTCAGGTTGAATTCTCCAACGCCCTTGCGCCAGGTTTTCAAAGCACCATCCGGCATCCCCGGTTCAAGCACCAGTACCAGCGACGATCCGCTCGCCAGTTCTTCGATCCGCTGCCGCGAGGCGTGACTACCGATCTCCTCATCTGGCGTGAAAAGCGCGACGACCCCTGTGGGCAGGTCTTGCGCGAGGAGCAGCTTTTCCAAAGCGGCAAGAACCACCACGATACCACCTTTCATGTCCGAAACACCCGGACCCAGGATCATGCCGTCCTTTTCGAGATAGGGCATACGAGGCAGGGTTCCCAACGGGAAGACGGTATCCATGTGGCACAGCAAAAGAATGGACCCCGCCTGCGCGTCTGCCCGGTCTGAGCGCGTTCCCCTGGATGGGATGCTCGGCGCGAAGGAAGCCTCGATCAGGTCTCCCGTTGCTTCCCGGGGGTGAACCTTGACCTGTGCGCCCAAGCGTTGGCATTCGGCGCTGACGATCTCCCCAAGGCGATCCACCGCAGCCTTGTCGTGGGATGGAGATTCGGTTTCAACCAATTGCCGGAGCAAGGCAAAGCACTTATCGGTCCCTGGAATAGGATGCATGTGAATACCTCATAACCAAAGTGATGCCAGGCAGAGCGCGCCGGTGCACCCGCAGTAGATGGAGAAGACGATCAATGAATTCCTGGATAGATAGCTGATGAACCAGCGGATCGCCAGCCAGCCGGCAAAGGCGGCGCCGATGAAACCGACCGCGATGAGCGGCAGGAACTGGAGCAGTCCCGGCATTTGGACCACATCGATCATCTCGTAGGCACCGGCACCAAGCATGACCGGAATGGACATCAGGAAGGCAAAGCGGGCTGCTGAAGGACGATCCAATCCCCGGAACATGCCGGCAGCGATGGTAGTGCCCGATCGCGAAGCCCCTGGAAAGACGGCGATCACCTGGAACAAACCAATGACCAGTGCATCCAGCCAGGTCATCGAATCCAGCCCGCGCGCCTTGCGGGTCAAAATTTCTGCCAGCAGCAGGAGGATGGAAGCGGTGACGAGCCGGATGCCGGCTTCAAGCAGCGGGGTCCGGAAGAGCCATTCCACGGCATCCTTCAAAAAATAACCTGCGATAAAGGCGGGCAGGGTGGCAATGAGAATATACCAGCCGATGCGTGTATCCATCTCGGCTTCTGCCCGTTCGCGGCGGAATAGTCCGGGAACGCTGGCGACCATCCCCCGAAGGATCTTCCAGATGTCCTTCCCGTAATAGATCAGCAGGGACAGGATGGTGCCCAATTGGACGATCACGAGGAAGGAGAAGGTCAGCTCGCTCGCTGCGATCCCAAATAGATGCTGCGCGATGAGCAGGTGAGCAGTGGAAGAGACCGGAAGGAATTCGGTCAAGCCCTGAATGATGCCGAGGATGAAGGATTGCAGAAGGGTCATTTAATCTCCACGGGGCGGGTTTGTGGTTGGTCACCGGGGTCTGGATGGGACGCGGCGTTCGGCATTGCCCTGCCAGCGCTCCAGCCAGCCGGGCACCTGGCTCTCGAACGAACCATCTAGGATGGCTGCTCGCATGGCTTGCATCAGACCGATCAGGGCGTGCAGGTTGTGGATGGATAACAACGTGCCAGCCAGCATTTCCCTGGCGGCAATGAGATGACGCAGGTAGGCACGCGAAAAGGTGCGGCAGGTGTAACAGGAGCAGGATTCGTCGATGGGACGCTGGTCCCGGGCATGGACCTGATTCATCAGGTTGAGGCGCCCGCCGGAGGCGAAAGCCGAATGGTGGCGCGCCAGCCGGGTGGGCAGGACACAATCGAAAATATCCACCCCGCGCGCCACGCCGTTGATCAGGTCTTCCGGCGTGCCAACGCCCATCAGGTAACGGGGCTTGTCCTCGGGCAGAAGCGGGGTGACAGTATCCAGGATGGCATGCATCTCTGCCTTGGTTTCTCCCACCGAGAGCCCCCCGATGGCAATGCCGGGAAATGGCAGGGAGGTGATGAACTGCGCCGAGGCGGCACGTAACTCCGGATCGATGCCGCCCTGGAGGATGCCGAAAAGCGCCTGGTCTTTGCGTGTGTGCGCCTGGAGCGAACGCTCAGCCCAGCGATGGGTCCGCTCCATGGCCTGGCGTGTACGGTCATGATCGTTGGGATCCGAACACTCGTCGAACGCCATGATGATATCGGCGCCCAGGTTTTGCTGGACCTTGATCGATCTTTCAGGCGTAAGCCGCTGCATGGATCCATCGATGTGGGATTTAAAGGTCACGCCCTGTTCGTCGATCTTGCGGGTTTTCGCCAGGGAGAAGACCTGGAATCCGCCCGAGTCGGTCAGCATGGGACCGTGCCACTGCATGAATTCATGCAATCCGCCCGCCTCGGCAACCACTTCGTCGCCGGGACGCAGGAATAAATGGTAGGTATTGGCAAGCACGAGCGTTGCGCCCAGGTCTTCCAACTGCGCCGGGGTGAGCGTTTTCACGGTTGCCTGGGTCCCGACAGGAGCAAAGACCGGTGTTTTCAGATCCCCGTGGGGCGTGCGGAAGATGCCTGTGCGGGCGCGTCCTTGACTGGCGACGACCTTGTATTCGAACATACCGGGATTATAACCGACCAGGTTGAGGCGATCCTGGTTGATGATCATCGCACCATGCTCCAGGCTGCAGCCGGCAGGAATCAAAACGGGGCGGTGCGAACACCGCCCCGTTTACTGGTTGGACCAGGTTTAATCGGTCGCCCCGCTGTCGGGGATCTCGGTCCATTGAGAGGAGCCAGCCTGGGCAAGAGCCTTTTCGGTGACTTGGAAGCGACCATGAATGAAGCCCGTCCCTGCCGGGATGAGCTTACCGATGATCACGTTCTCTTTCAAGCCATACAGTGGATCGGTTGTCGACCCGATGGCTGCGCCGGCGAGCACCTTGATGGTGTGCTGGAACGAGGAGGCAGAGAGGAAGGAATCGGTGCTGAGCGAGGCTTTGGTCACACCAAGCAGGATCTCGCTGAAGGTGGCGGGCTGCTTGCCTTCCTGGAGCATCTGTTCGTTTACATGACGGATCTCAAGCCTGTCCACCGGATCACCGGGGAGGTATCGGGTTTCGCCGGGGCGTTTGACTTGCACCTTGCTCATCATCTTACGGATGATGACCTCAAAGTGCTTGTCATGGATGTTCTGCCCCTGCGAGCGATACACCTTTTGCACTTCGCTGAGCAGGTACATTTGGCAGGCTTCGCGTCCCTGAATGCGCAGGACACGATGCGGGTTGAGCGAACCCTCGGTCAGCGGGCGTCCGGCTTCCACTTTATCGCCGTCTTTTATGAGCAGCCGCATGGTGGTGGGGATTTCGTGTTCCACTTCTTCGTGCTGTTCGTACGAGACAAACACTTTGCGCCCTTCCACGCGCACACGCCCGGCATGCTGGGTAACGATAGTGGCTTCACCAAGCTCGGCGATCTTATCGCCAACCTTGACCTCGCCCTCATCCTTGACCTTGATCTTCCATTCTTTCGGAATATCAAATTCGTCGTGGATCATTTCGCTGTGTTCGACACGCACAATTCGCATGTCGGCGAACTTCTCGGACTGGATGACACGCACCGTGCCATTGATCTCGGAGACGACCGCTTCACCCTTGGGCTGCTTGCGTGCTTCGAACAATTCCTCCACGCGGGGAAGACCGGTGGTGATATCGCCGCCGGCAGCAACACCACCCGTATGGAAGGTGCGCAGGGTTAACTGGGTCCCGGGTTCACCGATGGATTGAGCGGCAACGATACCCACTGCCGTACCCA
>JBFYSG010000052.1:0-6712 GCA_041301835.1 Chloroflexota bacterium
ACCGAGGGCATCGCCAAGCCCGGGCTGGGAAAAAAACTATCCGCCTTGTTACGCGATCCACTGCGCTTTGGACCGCTCTGGCAGATGCTTTTCATGAACTTCACCACCAGCGGGCTGGGTATCTTCATGGCGGTGCGCCTGGATGAGATCTTCCGCGTGTGGCCGGCCCGCGAAGAACGCATCGAACTCACCGGTCACTGGCATGTGCTCTCCGCGATCGTTGCCACTATCATCCTGCTCTATTATGGCGATATGCTGGGCTTGAAGGGGAAGATCCGCCAGTTCTACGGCTGGTCGATCATCATCCTGTCCGATATCGCCTTTGGCGCAGTGACCATCTTCGAGATGAAGCGCCTGTTCATCAGCGAGGCAGCACAACAACCGCTTGTTAATTCCCTCATGTACGCCATCGACTTCGGTCTGGGTATGCTCCTGGTCCTGCTTGCCATGGTCATGGGCTGGCGTTTGTACGACCTGTTCAGAAAGAAAGGTCGCTGGAGCGAGGAAGTGGATCATGAACTCTCCACGGAGGTGACGAAATGAAGCCCATCCTCTGGACCATCCTCCTCCTGGCCGTTCTACTGGCCTCCTGCGCCCCTGCCGACTTAACAGCCCCGATCCCGGTCTATGAGACCGGCATCGACCCCGATTCCTGGGTAACCGTACCTGCCGGCACTTTCTACCACGGGCAGCAGGCAGATCTCACCAGCCTGGATTATGACTACGACATCATGGTCACCGATGTGACGGTCGCCCAGTACGTGGACTATTTAAATAACGCCCTGTCTGAGGGTGCCATAATCGTCATGGATGACATCGTCGTCGGTTATTATCCCGGGGATCCCTTTCACGCTGTCAAGCACGAGATCGAGATCCTTCCGGCGGAGTATATCTTCATTCCGCTGAATGATCCCGCCTCGCGCTTCACCTTCGATGGGGCACGCTTCTCCGTGATCCCTGGTTATGAGCAGCATCCCATGACCAATGTTTCCTGGTTTGGTGCCTGGGGTTACTGCGGATACTACGACTACCAGTTGCCTTCAGAGCTGGAATGGGAAAAAGCCGCCCGCGGCTCTGCCGATGACCGCCCCTTCCCCTGGGGCTACGAGATCTCCCGGGAGATCTCCAATTTCTACAGCAGCCGCGATCCTTTCGAGGACATGGGGTCCTTCGGTTCGCGCACCAGCCCGGTCGGTTTCTATAACGGGAAGAACTATGATGGCTACCAGACACTCGATTCCGCCAGCCCTTATGGTCTGTATGACATGGCAGGCAATGTCTGGCAGTGGACCCGTGACGTATACGAAGGCATGCATCTGCGTTTCCTGCGGGGCGGCTCCAAAGACACTTATGATATGGATCTACGAATCTGGGTGACCAATAACGCAACGCCCACTTTCTACAGTCCCGGGGTCGGATTCCGCTGTGTCTCCCTGCCCTGAGATGATAAAATGCAGGAACACTCGCTGATCCAGACTGGATGAACCATGCACCCACTTGTCGCCAAATTTCGCAGTTACTGGTCACTTACCAAATCCCTGCAGACAGGGCTCCTGCTCTCCACCGGGCTGGCGGGATATATGACCGCCCGCTGCCCTGTCATGCATTGGTATGATTTCCTCGGTCTGGGGCTCAGCCTCTTCCTCGCCATTGCCGGCTCGACCATTCTAAACATGTGGTACGACCGCGATATCGACTCGGTTATGAACCGGACCCATCACCGCCCCCTGGCAGATGGTCGCGTTGTGCCCATCACTGCCTTGCGTCTCGGTCTGATCCTGTCGCTGCTGGGCGTGTCCCTGGCGGTGGGTATGTCTCCGCTTTACGGACTGATCGTCTTTGCTGGTCTGTTCTTTGATGTGATCGTGTACACACTCTGGTTGAAACGCCGCACCTGCTGGAGCATCGTCTGGGGTGGGATTTCAGGCGGCATGCCCATCCTCGCCGGGCGCGCTCTGGGTCTGGACCGGATCGATGGTGTTGGCATTCTGCTCGCCCTCGCCATCCTGTTCTGGATACCCACCCATATATTAACCTTCTCCCTGCGCTATCAGGCAGATTATCGCGCCGCTGGCATTCCAACATTCCCATCCATCTATGGAGCGAATGTTACCCGCAGCGCCATCGCCATATCCAGCGTATTTGCCGCCCTCTCCGTTGGCATCGCTGGCGTCATGATCGGCGCGGAATGGGGCATCCTGCGCCTGCTGGCAGTGCTCTCGGCAGGTCTATTCCTCCTGGCGATCGCCAGCGTGATCCACCCGACCGAACGGATGAATTTCGGCTTGTTCAAGTACGCATCAATCTATATGCTATCTGCCATGCTGCTCTTGTCCATGGGCGCGATCTGAGGCGGGATGAACGATTTTCTTCACAAGTTCGATCCGGCAGTGAATAGGGGTTGGTTACACTTAGCAGCTGGTCTGATGTGGTCTGCCGTCGGCATCATGCTCGCACTGTTTGCCGCCCGCTGGATCAGGGAACTGGATTGGTTGACCCTCTCCGCCATCCTGCTCGCCGGTCTGGTGCTTGCCTCGCTCATCTACTTGCTCGGTTTTTCCAAACTCGCAAGGAAGAACATCCTGCGGATAAACGCTATGAAAAGAGACCGCATCTGTATCTTCGCCTTCCAGGAATGGAAAAGTTACCCCTTGGTGGCATTCATGATCTTCCTGGGCATCTATCTGCGGCTTTACTCCCCGGTGCCCAAGCCTGTCCTGTCGATCCTTTACCTCGGGATCGGACTCAGCCTGTTTGCTTCCAGTTTTCCCTATTACGAGCATTCCATCCACAGTTTGAACGCCTCCCACAAGGAGAGAGCATGAAACCCACCCTGGTTCTCATGGAAGAGCACCGGTTGATCGAGCGCGTCCTGACCGCCCTGCAGGCAGCTGCCCAGCGCGTGTCGAATGGCGAGGAACTGCGCCCGGCTTTTTTCATCAATGCTGCTCTCTTCATCCGCACCTTTGCCGATGGCACCCATCACCACAAGGAGGAGGGTCTCCTTTTCGTTGCCATGAACGAGGCGGGACTCCCCACCGAGGGCGGACCCATTGGTGTGATGCTCTCCGAACACGAACAGGGACGCGCCTTCACCCATGAGATGGATGATGCTGCCGGCAAATGGGAAAAGGGCGATGCGTCTGCCCGATCAGCCGTGGTCCAAAACTCCCTGGGGTACGTTGCCCTCCTGCGCCAGCACATCCACAAGGAGGATACCATCCTCTTCCCCCTGGCAGACCGCCTGCTCCAACCAGACCGTCAGCAAGTCCTGACCCGCGATTTTGAAAATGCCATCCGGGATGAGAAAGCCGCCGGTATCCACGAGAAATACACGGCGTTGGCGGAAGTGCTGGAAAAAGAGAGCCTGAAACCAGTATGAAGATGTCTGTTCTTGACAGGATCCTGCTGCTGCTAACAGGACTTCTTGCCGCATGGCAGGTGGCGGTTGGGATCAATGACGCCGAGGCATTTCCCATCCTTGTTTATAGCATTTCCTTTGGCGTTCTGCTGGTAGCCTCGTTGCTGCTCATCATCCTGGGATTCGAGGTCCTGGATGCGCCCCTGGTGGTCATTGTATCCACCATCATTCCACTCAGCCTTTCCCTGGGTCTCATCTGGGAACATCTGGCAGTATACCGCGTTCCGTATTTGATCTTTACGCTACTTGGTTTCCTGTTCATTCTTATCACGCGCTTGATCCCTATGCAGAGCAAGCTGCCGGTGATCGCCATCGCAGCCGTTCATGGCATTGCAGGGATGGTCATCTTTCTGCTCCCTTTCCTGCTGGCGTTCAGCGGACGCCAACCGCCGAGTTTCTGCCTTGTGGGTATCGGTGGCGCCCTGATCGGTCTGGCTGGACTCCTGCTTTCCTTCCTGAAAACAGGTCATGTCATCCTGACCCGCAGGACCATTCTGCGGATCCTGCCTGCCATTCTGTTATCCATGACCATCGCTTTTGTCCTTGGTTTCCATGTTTAGATCCTGAAAGGAGAGCATAATGAGAAATTCCTGGTGGGCGAAAGTTTTACGCATTGTAGGCATCGTGTTCATGAGCCTGACTGCTGCCTTCACCCTTCTGGGCGGCGCTGGCACGACTTGTGTTGCCTTGGATCCAGCCGGATTCGGCGGTAAATTCGCCGGCATCGCTCCATTCCAATGGCTGTGGATACTGTTCGTCCTGGTTGGTATCGCCGCCGGGATCCTGGGGGTACGCGCGGTGGTCCTCCTGGCGCAGGGAAAGCGCAACGCCTGGCGCGCCGCGTTCATCGCCCTGTTGACCGGGACCGTCCTCAATCTCATCCACATGATTGCCTCCCGCATCCTGCGCGGGGGTTCCATGCCCGTGGATGCTGTTCTGTACATGAACATCCTGACACTGGTGATCTTCCTGCTCTTCCGTTTACCGGGAGTCTGGCAGGGAGTCAATTACGAGCGTCCTTCAGATGCAGGCAAAACCGGCTCACAAGCCGCAGCCATCGCCCTTGCTGCGGTTGGACTGCTCACTCTGAGCATTCAATTCCTGATGGCACCCACCCACACACTTGGCGGCATCAACTACGCAGACGTCTGGCATATTGCCCTTAGCGCGATCGGGAGCCTTGCCATCCTATCTGGCATCGCTTTGGCAGTCTACACACAATTAACCACCAAAACAAAACACGTGCTCGCCGCTGCCAGCAAATAAGGCACCCTGGTTTCCAACCTCTCCCCGTCCTGCACGGGGAGTTTTTTATCGTGCAGGAATCCAAGCATTGATCGAGTGCCCATGCATGTACTTGCACTCTCCGGCACTGTCGAATAAACTATCCCTATTCTGCTTCTTTCGGGGATCTCATGGACATCATCTCTGTCGTGTTCGCCCTGCTACCCATACTTGTCATCCTCCTGCTTCTCGTCTGGCGCCGCCTGCCCGCCGACCTGGCTGGTTCGATCGGTTGGTTGATCGCCGCCCTCGCCGCCTTGCTCTACTTCCAGACTCCGCTCGCCGTGGTTTTGAAGTCCAGCCTTGCCGGTATCGTGGCATCCTTCCCCATCACGCTCATGGTCGGTGCATCCCTCCTGCAGGTCTTCATCATGGTGGAAACCGGTGCCCTGGGACGCATCGTCACCATGATCAAGACCATCTCACCAACCAACCAGGTGGTGCAGATCATGATCGTCAATGTTGGATTTGGTACCTTGCTGGCCGCTCTGGGTGCGACACCCGTGTCCATCCTGCCCCCGATCATGCTTGCCCTTGGGTATTCCTCCTTTATCGCCATTGCCCTGCCCGCGCTCGGTTATGACGCCCTGTGCACCTATGCCCTGCTCGGTGTGCCCGTCGTTGTCTTCTCCGGTTTTGTGGGACAGCCCGTGGACGAGGTCGGCACCTGGTTCGCCCGTTTCATGCCGGTCATCAGCACATGCATTGCGCTCGGCATGCTCTGGATTGTGGGGCGCTGGAAACTTGTCCTGCGCGGCATTCTTCCGGCGCTGCTCTCCGGGCTCACGGCTGGCTTCATCGCCATCGGCATGGACCGGCTTGGGCTCATTCCGCTGACCGGCATTGCAGCCGGGCTGGGTGTCGTCCTGGTAATGCTCCTGTACTTGCTGGCGAGCCGCCAACCCATCCGCGACCGGCGCCTGCTCTCCGATGCAGATCTCGCCGCAGAAAAGCACATCCCACTGCTTGCCGCCATCTCTCCATGGCTATTGCTGGTGCTATTTGCCATGCTGGTCAATCTGCCTGCCCTGCCTTACTACGATCTCACCTTTAAAACCCTCGCCATGCCGGTGGAGATCATCCCGGGCTCCCCGGAAAAGGTGCGCCTGTTCTGGCAGGCCTATTTCTGGATCCTGGTCAGCACCCTGATGGCACTGCCCTTCCTGAAACCCACCCGCACGCAACTGGCAGTCTCGCTGAAAAAATGGCTTCAACGGGCGCCGCGCCCGATGCTTGCCTCGGCTGTGTTCTTCGCCCTGGCATACCTGATGAACCACTCCGGCAAGAGCCTGGAATGGGCCCTGGTGGATCCTGCCCGGAACATGATCTCTGTGCTGGCGAATGCTTCCGCGGAGATGTTTGGTCGTTTCTACCCTCTCGCCGCGCCTTACTTGGGACTGTTGGCTGGATTCGTGAGCGGGTCTGAAGCATCCTCGATCGCCATGCTCACCACGCTCCATTTGAGCACGGCTGAAAAGATCGGCGCGGTGGGTCTCCTGGTGGCAGCGGTGAGCGGGATCGGCGGCGGGCTGGCATCCGTGATCTCCCCCGCCAAACTGCAGAACGCGGCGGCTGCCATCGGTCGCATCGGGGAGGAGTCGGCAGTGCTGCGCGTCACCTTCATCATCTCCCTGCTCATCACCGCCATCGCTGCGGCGATGGCAATGCTGTGGGCTTTTTAACCCTGACCTTGTTGAGCGAAAGGAATTACCCATGACGGATCGATTCGAGAACGTGACTGTTGTCAAGCAAGCCAACGTCTATTTTGAGGGACGCGTCACCAGCCGGAAATTGCTGTTCGCCGACGGGTCTGTCAAGACCCTTGGCTTCATGCTCCCCGGGGAGTATGAGTTCGGCACCGCGGCTCCGGAGCTGATGGAGATCCTCGCCGGCGAGATGGACGTCCTGCTTCCGGGAGCAAAGGAGTGGCTGACCGTCCGCGCCGGGGAATCCTTCCGCGTCCCCGCCGATTCGAAGTTCAAGGTCAGCCTGAAGCAGCCCGTGGAT
>JBFYSG010000053.1:0-12603 GCA_041301835.1 Chloroflexota bacterium
CTCCCTGGCTGCAGAGCGGCACCGGCAAGTTCCTGGTCCTGAACGCCTTATATCTCCCCGACGGAACCGGGATGCTCTACCCGACCATCTCACCGGTCAATACCTTTCGCCTGATTTTCAATGAATACTTCGGCGCGGCGTATGACCTTTTACCGGATACCAGTTATTACTCGCCGGTGCCCAATATCTATGAGTTCGAGGAATTTTCCAATCCCTGCGGGGGCGATTGACCCGCCGGAGCGGATGAAGCGATGAAGATGCCCGCGACCCTGTGGAAAGGTTTCAAATCACTGGCAGCCCTGCCCCTGCACGGCTTCCTGCTGTGCCTGTATGCCATTCTCTCCTACCTGGCGGTGAACCTTGCCCAGGTGAACCCGGATGTCGCCAACCGTCTGCTGCTCTACTTCACGGGCGGCACGCTGGTGCTGCTCCTGCTGCTGCGCCTGTTGCTGCGCGACCTGGCACGCGCCGGGATGATCCTTTCCCTGTTCCTGTTGTTCTTCTTCCTCTACGAACCGGTCAAGGCTGTGCTGGCAGGTCCGCTCCCGGCGATCGCCCACAACCGCATCCTGCTGCCGGTCTTCCTGCTCCTGTTCGCCGGAGGCCTTTACCTGCTGGCACGCCAGCCGGCGTCTAGGCTGCGCGCCTGGACCCCTTATCTCAACCTGGTCGGCGTGATCCTGCTGCTCTTCCCCATCTACCGCATCCTTGCCTACGAACAGAGCCTGCGCGCCTACCAGGAGAATACGCTGCTGCAGTTGAGCCAGGACCCGGAAGCCGCCGCGGCGGACTCCCTGCCGGATGTTTATTTCATCATCCTGGACGGATATGCCCGCGCCGACGCGCTTGCGCAGGTGGCAGGGCTGGACAATACCGACTTCCTTTCCGCCCTGAGGGAGCGCGGCTTCTATGTGGCAGATTGCTCGATGAGTAATTATGCCCAGACGGAGTTGTCGCTTGCCTCGACCCTGAATATGACCTACCTGGACGAGGTGCTTGCCGACCTTCCGCCGGCGCGCGTGGGGGAGGGCTATCTCTCCGCCTATATCCAGCACAGCCTGGTGCGCGACTTCTTTGAATCGCTGGGCTACGATACCGTTGCTTTCTATAACGGCTATTACTGGGCGCACTGGGAAGATGCGACCTACTTCCTGGGTGATCCGCGCCTGCAGCAGGGCATGGACAGCCTGATCCCCTTCGAGGAAGAGTTCCTTAAAACGACCTTATTCCAGGTGCTGTTCGATACCTACCGCCTGATCGTCCCGCAGCGCGTGAGCGAATCCCTCTCCGGCGATGAAGCCGACCGGACCATTGTTCGCTACACGCTGGATAACCTGCCGGTCGCGGCACAGCGGCGCAGCCCAAAGTTCGTCTTTGTCCACCTGATGCTGCCCCACCCGCCGTATGTCTTCGGATCCGAGGGGGAGGAGATCTCCATCCCGGAGGATGCGGACCTTGCCAGCCGTCTCCAGGGATACCATGACCAGGTGCTGTACGCCAACCTGCGCATCCTGCCCATCCTGGATGGCATCCTGGCGCAGGGCAACGCGATCATCTTCATCGAAGGTGATCACGGCTTGATCGATTACCAGGAGGATTGGCAGCGCCTGGCAAACCTGGGCGCGTATTACTTCCCCGACCAGGATTATGCCCGCCTCCACCCCGCGATCACACCCGTCAATTCTTTCCGGTTGATCTTGAGCCAGTATTTTGGGCAGGATCTACCCCTGCTGGAAGACCTGTCTTACTATTCCAGCGACAGCACGGACCGGACGCTTGAGCCGGTCCTGAATCCCTGCACGGATGAGTGAAAAATGAATGCCATCCTGTTCTCTGCCCCATACATGCTCCCTTACCTCGATCGTTTCCGCCCGGTGCTGGAACGACACGGCTTGACGCTCATTACACCGGTTGTCCAGGAACGCCTGGGGGAGCAGGAGATCCTGCACTATGCCGGGCAGTTCGACGGCACCATCTGCGGAGACGACCAGTACACGGCGCGGGTGCTGGAAGCCTGCCAGCCGCGTTTGAAGGTCATCTCCAAGTGGGGCACCGGCATCGACTCCATTGACAGCACCGCCGCCAGCCGCCTGGGGGTCCAAGTCTTCCGCACCCCGAATGCCTTCACCCTGCCGGTGACCGATTCGGTCTTCGGTTACATGCTTGCCTTCGCCCGCCGTCAGCCTTGGATGGATCGGGGATTGCGCGGCGGGCGCTGGGAGAAACTACCCGGCAGAGCCCTGCACGAGTGCACGCTGGGCATCATCGGCGTGGGCACCATCGGCAAGGTCGTTGCCCGGCGGGCGCGCGCCTTTGGCATGACCGTGTTGGGTAATGACATCGTGGAGATCGATCCTGTCTTCCTGGCGGAAACAGGCATCGAGATGACCACGCTCGCCTCCCTGCTGGCGCGTGCCGATTTCGTCTCGGTCAACTGCGACCTGAACCCGACCAGCCAGCACCTCATCAACAGTCAGACCCTGGCGCAGATGCGCCCGCAGGCGGTGCTGATCAATACCGCCCGGGGACCCATCGTGGATGAGCCGGCGCTGGTTGCCGCTCTGCAGGCGGGCACGATCGCCGGAGCCGCGCTGGATGTGTTCGAAGTGGAACCGCTGCCCGCCGACAGCCCCCTGCTGGGCATGGACCAGGTCATGCTGGCGGCGCACAATGCCAATTCCAGCCCTGCCGCCTGGGAGCGGGTGCATTGGAATACCATCCGCAACCTGCTGCTGGGGCTGGGTATCGACTATCAGGAGGATGAACGATGACGGAAGAACAGCGACCCCGAACGGTGCTGATCACCGGTGCGGGCGGAGGCATCGGTCGCGCCACGCTCGACTTTTTCCTGGAGCAAGGCTGGCGGGTCATCGGGGTGGACCGCCTGCCCCGGCAGGATGATTTCCCCGCCGCAGGCTGTTTCATCCAGGCGGATATTTCCCAGCCAAGTTCCGCCGGGCAGATCTTTGAGCAAGCGCAGGCGTTCTCACCCGCCCTGGACGCCCTGGTCAACAATGCCGCCGTGCAGGTTGCCAAGCCGCGGGTCGAAACGACCGTGGAAGAATGGGATGCGGTCATGGCATCCAACCTGCGCCCGGCTTTCCTGCTTTCCAAACTGGCATACCCGCTGCTGAAAGCCGCGGGCGGCGGCGCCATCATCAACGTCTCCTCGGTCCACGCCGTGCAGACTTCTGCCAACATCGCCGCCTATGCCGCCAGCAAGGGCGGGCTGCTGGCTCTGACGCGCGCCATGGCGATCGAGTTCGCCCGTGATAACATCCGTGTGAATGCCATCCTGCCCGGCGCGGTGGATACCCCCATGCTGCGCTCCGGGCTGGACCGCGGGCATGTTGGGGATGGCGACCTGCAATCCCGGTTGGACAACCTCGCCCGTAAAACGGTCAACGGGCGCATCGGGCAGCCGCAGGAGATCGCCCATGCCATCTATTTCCTCGCCGATGAGAGCCAATCCTCATTCATGACCGGTCAGGCGATGATCGTGGACGGCGGCGCGACAGCGCGCTTGAGCACCGAGTGAAGGAGAGCATGAGCCTGAGACAGTCCATCAAGCAGGTCATCCCGGCATCCGCCTGGAACCTCCTGCGCAAGGCGTACAGCATGCTGACGCACCTGCCCGACCTGCCCTCGGTCTACCTGCATCCCTGGCGGCGCGCCAGCATGCTGCACCTGGCGGAACTGAAGGATGCCTACAAAGGCAGGCGCGCTTTCATCATCGGCAACGGTCCCAGTCTCAAGCAAACCGACCTGGGCAGGCTGCGGAACGAATTCACCTTCGGTCTCAACCGCATCTACCTGATGTTCCCGGAACTGGGTTTCCAGACATCCTTCTTTGTCACGGTCAATGACCTGGTCATCGAGCAGTGCTGGCAGGATATCCTGCGGCTGGAGATGCCGAAGTTCCTGTCCTGGCGCACGCACCAACTCCTGCCCGCCGGGGAGCCGCCTGCCACTTTCCTGTACACGACGTACGACAACCCCGCTTTTGCCCGGGATGTGCGCGGCAGGGTCTGGGAGAGTGCCACGGTGACGTACGTGGCGCTGCAACTGGCGTACCACATGGGCTTCGACCAGGTCATCCTGGTTGGCGTGGACCACAGTTCCTCGGTCCCCGGCAGCGCCAACACCACGATCGTTTCGCAGGGTGACGACCCCAACCACTTTGACCCGCGCTATTTCGGCAAGGGTTTTCGCTGGCAGCTGCCGGATTTCGAGACCTCCGAGATCGGCTACCGCCTGGCGCGGGAGGCGTACGGATCTGCCGGACGGCAGGTGTTGGATGCCACCATTGGCGGCAAGTTGACGGTCTTCCCCAAGACCGATTACCTCTCCCTATTCTAAGCAGGCAGCGGATCAAGCGTGGACCCTCAACCTCTCGTCACCATCGTCACCCCCTCCTACAACCAGGGCGCCTACCTGGAGGCGACCATCCGCTCGGTCCTTGAGCAGGATTACCCCAACCTCGAATACCTGGTCGTGGATGGCGGTTCCAGCGACAACAGCGTCGAGATCATCCGCCGCCACGCCGACCGCATCACCTGGTGGGTCTCGGAGAAGGATGCCGGGCAATCGGATGCCATCAACAAGGGCTTGCGGCGGGCGCGCGGCGAGATCGTGGGCTGGTTGAATTCGGACGATGTCTATGAACCCGGCGCGGTCTCCGCCGCGGTGGCTGCGTTCAAGGCGGCGCCCGGCGCAGGGCTGGTTTATGGAGATGCCCGTTCTATCGATCCTGCCGGGCGGCAGTTCAACCTGATGCGCGCCCGCCCCTACGACCTGGTGGACCTGCTTGCCTATTCGATCATCTGCCAGCCGGCATCCTTCATGCGCCGGGAGGTGCTGGACGCGGCTGGTCACCTGCAGGCGGATTACCACCTGTTGATGGATCACCTGCTCTGGATCAGGATGGCGCAGCGTGCCGCGCTGGTTTATGTCCCGCAGGTGTGGGCATCTGCCCGCTACCATGACCAGGCGAAGAACCGCACGCAGGGCGCGGCGTATGGGCGCGAAGCCCGGCGGCTGATCGAGGACCTGCAGACAGAACCGGAATTTGCCAGCCTGATCGCCAGTCATGCCAGGCGCATCTGGGCGGGGGTGAACCGCTTCGACGCCTTTTACCTGACCGATGCCGGTGAACATGCCGCCGCCCTGCGGGCATACGGGCGCGCCCTGCGCCTGCATCCCCCCACCGCGCTGCCCGATTGGAAACATATGCTCCTTTCGGTTTTCTCCCTGCTGGGTATGGGCAGGGTCCGCACCTGGTATGACCGCCTGAGAAGCCATGTCCAAAAATAGACCCGTCTTCCCCGGAATTTTCGTTACGCTGACCGCCCTGCTGGCGGCGCTGCTGGCGCTTGCGCTGCTGGTAAGCGCCGCCATGCCCTTCGGTACCCTGCGAGCGCTGGCAGACAGCCTGATGCCCGACGGCGAATTCGAATCGCTGACCCCGGGGAATGCCGGTGTATTCCGGGGTATGCTCCTTTTCGCCGGGCTTTTCCTGCTTGCCCTCGCCGGGCTGACCTGGTTCCGCCTCTGGGGTGCGGTCAAGACCTTCCTCAGGAACCTGGCGTCGGACGGGCGCGCCTTCTTACGGTCGCTCATCCCCGGGCGCCGGGATGCCTTCCACCTGCTGACGCTGCTGCTGATATCCGTCGCCGCGCTGGTCTTCCGGCTGGAATATATCTACTCTGCGCTGCACCACGATGAAGCCTATACCTACATGGCATTCGCCCATTCGCTGCGGGCGGCGCTCACGGATTATCACCTGCCCAACAACCATGTCTTCCATTCCATCCTCGTCTTTCTCTCCACGCAGCTGGTGGGAAATTCGCCACCTGTGGTGCGCCTGCCTGCCCTGGCGGCGGGCATCCTGCTCGTCCCGGCGGTCTATGCCCTGGGGAAACGCCATTATGATCCCTGGGTGGGACTCGGCGCGGCGCTGTTGGTGGCGGCATCCCCGGCGCTGATCGGATATTCGGTCAACGCCCGCGGCTATACGCTTGTGGCGCTGCTGGGCGTGGTGCTGCTTCTGCTGGGTCAGCGCGTGCTGCGGGACGGCAACCGCTTTGCCTGGATGTTGATCGTGCTGGTCTCTGCCCTGGGCATGTACACCCTGCCCGCTTTCCTCTTCCCCTTTGGTGTGCTGTTCACCTGGCTCCTGCTTGAGATGCGCGCCATGCCGGTGGGCGCGGAGCCTGGCAGGCTGCGAACCCTGCGCTGCTGGCTCGTCTCCGGTTCCAGCGCCGCGCTGTTGACCCTGCTGCTGTATCTGCCCATCCTGGTCTATTCCGGTGCCTCCGCCCTGTTCGACAACCCCTTTGTTGCCCCTGTGCCCTGGCAGGATTTCCCTGAGACCCTGCTGCAGCGTCTCTACGAGACCGGCTTGGAGTGGACCTTCCGCGTGCCCGATTGGGTGACGGGGGTGTGCCTGGGCGGGTGGGTGCTGGCGCTGATCTTCCACCGCCATCTCTCCTCCACGCGGGTCATGCTGCAGGCTGCTGCCGCCCTGTGGATCGCCGTCCTGCTGATCGCCCAACGCCCGAACGCATGGTCCAAGATCTGGGTCTTCCTGCTCCCACTGGCGCTGCTGTGGGCCTCCGCCGGGATCATCGGCTTGCTGGGTCGTGTGAAGATCCGCTCGCTGCCGCTCCAGGCGCTGGCGGTTTGGGCTTTGCTGCTGATCGCGCTGTGGCGGGCGGTTTCGATCCTGCCGCAACTGCCCGAACTGTGGGGTGTGCGAGAGGACGAGGAAACTGCGGTCTTGTACGCGGCGCAGGCTGCCGAGGCAGGCGACGCCCTGGTCGTCTCGCCGCCGGATGATGCCCCGGTGTGGTATTATGCCGAATTACACGGCGTGTCAGACAGGCTCTACCGGTCTGGATCGGATCCGGCGCGCCTGTGGGTGTTCGTCAACCCGGGGGAGGGGCAGTCCCCTGCCTCGGTGCTCGACGAGCGTGGTCCGGGTGCGCAGGCGTTCCCGTCCTGCGCCTGGATGCAAACCTTTGGAAAATTGCAGGTCCATCTGTGTCAGGAGGTGCCATGAAACGATTTTTTGCATACCTTGCCCTGCCCGTACGTCCCTGGATGTGGATCACCGCGCTGGTGCTGGTGCTGGCGGCAGGTTTTTCGGTGCGCATGGTGGACCTGACCGACCTGCCGCTGGATTTTCACCCCACGCGCCAGTTGTTCTCCGCCCTCAAGGCGCGCGCCATGTATTATGAGACCCTGCCCGAGGCGCCTGCATGGAAGCGGGATATCGCCATGAGCACGGGTGACCTGCCGACCATCGAGCCCCCCGTGATGGAATTCATCGTCGCGCAGACCTGGCGCCTGACCGGTGAATACCTGTGGATCGCCCGCATCTACTCCTCGCTGTTCTGGGTGCTGGGCGGGCTGGCGCTCTTCCTGCTGGCGCGCGACCTGGCAGGCACCGGCGCGGCGTTCATTTCCACCCTCATATACCTGTTCGTGCCATATAGCATCATTGCCAGTCGCGCCTTCCAGCCCGACCCGCTGATGGTGGCATTGATCATATATTCCCTGTGGTGTCTCTTCCGCTGGCAGAACACGGGTAAATGGAAATGGGCGCTGTGGTTCGGCATTTTCAGCGGACTGGCGCTGTTCGTGAAGAACCTGTCGGTCTTTATCGTGGTCGGCGCGCTCGCCGGGGTCATCCTGGGTAACCTGGGCTTGAAGCGCGCCATCCGCAGCCTGCAGGTCTGGGTGATGGCTGTCCTGCTTGTTTTGCCGGTCGGGGTGTATACGCTATGGGGTGTCCTGTCGGGTGCGCTGGAGGGGCAGTTCAGCCTGCGCTTTTTCCCGGCGTTGTGGGACGACCCGTCCTTCTATTTCTCCTGGCAGAGCCTGATGAGTTATGCCACCGGCTTCGGCGTCTGGTTCGGAGGGCTGGTCGGGATCTTCCTGGCGGAGCGGCGCCGCGAGCGCCCCATCCTGCTGGGCATGTGGGCGGGTTATATCCTGTTCGGCTTTGTCTTCTCCTACCACTTCACCACGCACGATTATTACCACCTGCCCTTCATCCCGATCGCGGTCCTCTCGCTTGCCCCGCTGGTACGCCTGGTGCTGGAGAAGTTCGTCGAGCGCAACCCTGGTATCCTGCTGCGCCTGGGGCTGGTGGGGTTGGTCATCGCCGGCGCGGCGGTACAGGCGTATTATGGCATCGCCCGGCTGACGCGCGATTCATACGGACACGAGGTGGCATACTGGCAGGAGATCGGCGACGTGCTTGGTCATGATGCCAATGTCATCGCTTTGACCCATGACTACGGGTACCGCCTGGCGTACTGGGGCTGGCAGAACTCCAAAGCCTGGTTCACGACTGGTGATTTCAAGGTGCGCTACCTGGCAGGTCAGGAGATCGACATTGCGGAAATGTTCGAGAAGGATACCCAGAACAAGGATTTCTTCCTGGTGACCCTTTTCGGCGACTTCGAAGCCCAGGAGGAGATCCGCGCGTACCTGTACGAAAACTATCCCATCATCTCCGATTCTGATGAATATATCATCTTCGACCTGCGCGAACACTAACCCATGCCGGGACGCGCGCCTGACCGGCTGTGCGTGCTGAGAAGCCATGCCTTCCAACCTGCCTCTTGTCTCCATTGTCACCCCGTCCTACAACCAGGCTGAATTCCTGGAAGCCACCATCCGCTCGGTGCTGGAGCAGGATTATCCGCGCCTGGAGTATTTCATCATGGATGGCGGCTCCACGGATGGCAGTCTTGAGATCATCCAGAAATTCGCCTCCAGGCTGGCTGGCTGGGTCTCGGAAAAGGATGCCGGGCAAACGGATGCCATCAACAAGGGGTTTGCGCGTGCCAGCGGCGGGATCCTTGCCTGGCTTAATTCGGATGACACCTACGAGCCGGGCGCGTTGCGCGCCGCGGTCGATTTCCTGCAGGCGAATCCCGCCATCGGCATGGTCTACGGCGATGCCCGGTATATCAACGAACAGGGGCAGGTCATCGGTCGCTTCCCTGCCGCCCAGACGGATTACCAACGCCTGCGCCGGGGTTACGTCCACATTCCCCAGCAAGCCGCCTTCTGGCGGGCGGGGCTGTGGTCGCTGATCGCACCGCTGGATGTCTCTTTTTACTTCGCCATGGATTACGACCTGTGGGTCCGCATGGCGCGCATTTCCACCCTGAAGTACCTGCCGGGTCAGGTCTGGGCGAACTTCCGGCTGCACGGCGGCGGCAAGAGCGTGGTGGCAGACAGCCGCTGCTGGCCCGAGATGCTGCGAGTCCACTACCGGGATGGCGGCAGTTGGTTCTCCATCATCCAGGCGAAATACCTTATCCGCCGGCTGGTGGCACCGTTGTGGCAGTACCGCATGCGCAAGCGACTGGAGAGAAGATCATGAAATGGCTGCTGAAACCGCCCTCACTGGATGACCTCATCCGCGTGCTGTCGGCATGGCGCCTGTGGCTGGCGGGGGCTTTCCTGGGGTGCCTGGCGGCGCTGCTCGTCTACTGGATCTTCCCTCCACCTTACCGTGCCCAGGCAACGGTGCTGATCGATCACAACGTGGAAGACGTGATCCCCGATGAGACTCACGAGCACAACCGCTTCTACTATCTCCAGCAGGAAAGTGACAAACTCATCCAGATCGCCTGGTCGGATGAGGTGCTCGCAGTCGTTGCCGCCGAAGCCGGGGTATCGATCGCCGACCTGCGCGGCGGCATACTGCGCCTCAGCCAACCGGAGGATGGCGGTTGGCATTTCATCGCCGAGTCTGCCGATCCTGCGGCTGTCTCCCCCCTGGCGGCAGCCTGGGCGCGGGCATTCCATGCGCGGGTTCAACAGGGCGGAGCCGGGATCAGCCCACAGATGGAGTGCAGCCTGACCCAGGTGGAGGGGCTGACCGTGGCGCGTGCCGTCCCGGCGGGTGTTTATATGTTCTTCGGCAGCCTGGCAGGCGCCGCCGGTCTGGCTTCCATGATGCTGTTCTTCAACCGGAGGGAAGACTGATGGGCGTGGGGGGTGTCTCGCCTGTCCATTTGAAGTGGGAACGGGTGCTGTGGGCATGCGTGCTGGTCTGCCTGCCTGTCACCAGCTTCCGCTACCTGCCCTTTTTCGGTGATTCCCAGGTCAAACCGCTCTCGCTGCTGCCGGCGCTGCCCCTGGGCTTGTTGTTGCTCTGGCGCTGCCTGCGGACACGCCGGTTCGTATTCTGGAGCCCCGCGCTGCTTCCCCTGCTGCTCTTCATCCTCGCCGCTGTGGCCGCCAGCGCGGCGGGTGCCTTCCTTGCGCCTCCGGCAATGTATCAACAGGAATACCCCACCCGCCTGCTGCGCGCCTGGATCTCCCTGGGCGTGGGCGTATCCTTCCTGCTGCTGCCCATCGCCATGGTGCGCAATGCGCAGGACCTGAAGTTCAGCCTGAGATGGTTGTTCATCGGTTTGTTCGGGCACCTGGTCTGGTCCGGCATACAACTGATCGATATCTACCTCATTGGCGTGATCTTTGATGGTCAGCCCCTCAGCAACCTGGTGGACATGATCCAGAAGTCTTTTTCCATGTCTGGCGTCGCTCCCTCCCGCCGTATCACGGGTCTGAGCTTCGAACCCTCCTGGCTGGCGGCGCAGGTGACCAGCCTGTATATGCCCTGGGTGCTTGCCGCCTTGCTGAGTGGTTATGCCGCCTTCCGCTCGCGGCGGGTGCTGCTGTTCCAGGGAGCGGTCGTCATCGCCCTGGGTTTGCTGACCTATTCGCGCAGCGGCATTCTCATCATGCTGGGATCGGTGGTGATGACCCTGCTCTTTAGCGCCAGGTTGCTCATCACCCGCCTGCGCGGCAAGGGGAAGAGCCAGCCCATCGCGGGCGCGGAAAAGGGACCAACCCGGATCAGCCCTGTCGTCGTGCGCCTGCTGGTTGGCGGCGCCTTCATCGCCAGCCTGGCAGGCGTCATTTATCTGCTCAGCCGCAATACCTATTTCGCCTCGCTCTTCCAACCAGGCGCAGCGACGATCACCGATTATTTCATCAAAATCTATGCCGGTCCGCGCCTGGCGTTCTCGCTGGCAGGCTGGCAGATATTCACTGCCCATCCCTGGTTCGGCGTCGGTCCGGGGGGCGCCGGGTTTTACATCCCGGAGGCACTGCCCGTCTGGACGCATTTCAACCTGTCCGAGATATCCATGCTGCTCTCCCCGGCGAATACCGTCTTCCCGAACGTCAAGAACCTGTACCTGCGCCTGCTGGCAGAGACCGGTCTGCCCGGGCTGTGGTGCTGGATCACCTTTTACCTGGCGGTGCTCGCCAGCGTCCTGCGCCTTCTGGGCTCCAAACGCAGTGACCTGGTCTTCACGGGCACTGCCGGCATCACCATCTGGCTATCGGTGGTCATGCTCGGTTTCAGCCAGGATTCGCTGGCGATCCCGGTCATCTGGCTTCCGCTCGGATTCCTGCTCGGCATGCAGGCAGGCCGGCACGATAGGCCTGCTGCCGAAATTGGAGAATGACCCTGCAGGAATCTCAAAAATAAGTTATGATTTAAGCGATGCGCCCCTCTGATACACCCTTTACCGCCGATTGGTTCGCTGTCTCCCTGCGCTGGTTGATCCTGCTGGGAGCGGTGCTGGCATTGGCGATGGACGGGCTCATCCTCGAGGTCTCCAATGTGCTGCTGGTGGTCCTCGTCCTGTGGAACCTGACCCTGACCCTGCTGGCAGGTTTGAACATACGCATGGCGGCGCACCGCCAGATCAGCCTGAGCATGGATGTGTTGATCGCTGCCCTGTATTTCATCCTCTCCGGGGGTTTTTCCAGCCCGCTGTGGTGGTTCAGCATTCTGCCTGTGCTCACGGCATCGCTGTATTTTGAGTGGCGTGGGTTGCTGGTGGTGGTCCCACTGATGATCCTCGTCCAGGTGGTGGTTACCCTGTACATCTCGGACAGCATGCCGATGCTGCTCTTCCCCATCGGCTCGGCGGTTCTGCTCATCCTGCTGGCGGTGCTCTTTGGCATACTGGGCACGCAGCTTGTCCGCACCGTCCGGCGCCTGCGCCAGGCACAACTGGATGCCCAGACTGAAAAACTGCGCATCGAGAACGAGCGCATGCGCGCCATTTACAACCTGACCTCCACGCTCACCAGCACGTTGAACTACCAGCGTGTGCTCGACTCGCTGCTCGACCTCAGTTTGAGTGCCGTCAAGACGGACCCGGATTCGGATGCCGAAGAGCGCCTGGTTGCCGTGGTGCTGCTCTTCTCCAAGAAGGATGTGCTTGAGGTCGCCTCTGCCCGGCGCCTGACCCCGGCAGACAAGCGCGCCACACTGGCAGGTCAACTGGGCGCCATCGGCAGGGCGCTGGACAAGGGCAAACCGGTGCTGGTGCGGGATGTGCGCAATGATCCCGAACTCAACCGCATGGTCACCTTTGTGGTCAGCCGAGAAATGTACGTCTTCCCGCTGCGGAGCGGTTTCAGCGCCTACGGCGTGCTGCTGTTCGCCCATCCGGAACTGGGTTATTTCACACCAGACCGCAGGGAGATCATCGACATCCTCGGAAGCCAGGCGGTCATCGCCATCCAGAATGCGCGCCTGTACCAGGACCTGGTGGA
>JBFYSG010000054.1:0-2633 GCA_041301835.1 Chloroflexota bacterium
GGCTCGGGCACCGAGACGGGCATTCTCCAGCTGGCGCACCTGGTGCAGGAGATCACCGGCAGTTCATCCAACGTGATCAGCAGCGGGAAGACCAGCGGAGGTGTGGCGCGCATGTGCGCCAACATCGCCCTGGCGGAACGCCGCTTGAATTTCAACCCATCCATTAAACTGGAAGACGGCTTGCGCATGACCATCCAGCGGGATGCGCACCTGCAGAGCGTCTGAGCAGGAGCCTGCATGGCAAAGATCGCGGCTGCAGACTTTTACGCCCAGCCCAGCCTGCACGTGGCGCGCGCCCTGCTGGGCATGCGCCTGGTCAGGATGCTGGATGGCGAACGCCTGGCGGGGATCATCGTCGAGACCGAAGCCTATATCGGGCAGGAAGACCTGGGCTGCCACGCCCACAGCGGCAGGACGCGCCGCAATGCGGTCATGTTCGGACCGGCGGGGCGCGCCTATGTCTATTTCACCTACGGCATGCACTGGATGTTGAACGCAGTCACCGAGGCGGAAGACTTCCCGGCGGCGGTGCTCATCCGGGCGATGCTCCCGGTGGAGGGGCAGGCGACCATCGCCCGGCGGCGCGGCGGGGGCGATACCCTCGGTCCGGGGAAGATCACCCAGGCGCTGGGGATCGACGGGTCCCTGAACGGAATGAGCCTTTGCACGCGCCATGCCGGTCTGTGGATCGAAAGCGGCGAGCCGGTCGACCCGCGCTCGGTGTTGACCGGTGCGCGCGTCGGCTTGAACACCGTCCCCGAGCCCTGGAAATCCATCGCCTGGCGCTTCCGGGTTAAAATACGATAAAATGGAAGCGGATCGATCCTGGAAGGACGGGTAAAAGGACACATGTTCAAACGCAGCGACTCGAACACCCCGCCTGCCGGCGTGCAGGCGGTCGAACGCATCACCTCGGTGCTGGGGGCGGGCGTCATCTGGCAGGGGAGCATCAGCGGGTCGGGTGGGGTGCGCATCGAGGGCAATTTTGAGGGACAGATCGCCCTGAAGGGCTTGCTGGTGGTCGGCGAGACCGGCAAGGTGACCTGTGAGAACGTGCGCGCCGTGAACGTCATCGTTGCCGGCGCGCTCAAAGGCAACATCACCGCCCAGAAGGTGGAGATCCGCAGCACGGGACGGGTGTGGGGCGATATCGTCACCACCGGCTTTGCCACCGAGGAGGGTGCTTTCCTGCGCGGACAGATCCGCATGGAGGAGGCGCTTGACCTGGGGCTGGATGCCGTCCCGGAACCCCCGGCAGAGTCCCCGCCCGCCGCGAGCACCGATCCGATCCCATGAGATCCCTTGAACGCAGTCAGCCGCCGGAGGCATCCCCGTGCCTGCGGTGAAGACGCTGGATTTCCCGCCGCCGCGCCAGCGCGGGGCTTCCATCCATGCCGCGCTCATCCTGGCGCTGGCGGGCATCACCGCGGTCGCCGCCTGGCTGGCAACCAATGAACCGATCGGCTTGCGCTTTGCGCTCTACATCATGGCGGCGGGGCTGGCATTTGCCCCCCTGCCGGTGCTGGCATACCGGCTTTACTCGCTCCAGCGCGGTTCCTACCGCCTGGACCGCGACCAGTTGAGCATCTCGTGGGGACTCCGCCTGGAGCGCATCCCGGTCTCGGATATCGAGTGGGTGCGCCCGCTGGCGGCGCTGGCAGCGCCCCTGCCTCTGCCCGTGCTGCGCCTGCCGGGCTCGCTGCTCGGTCAGCGCCGTGCCCCCGACCTGGGGCAGGTCGAGTTCATCGCCTCGGAGACGAGCACCCTGCTGCTGGTCGCCACCCGGGAGCGCATCCTTGCCATCTCGCCCGCCGACCCGGCAGGCTTCATCCAGAACCTGCAGAATGCCATGGAAATGGGCAGTCTTTCCCCGACGGCGGCGGAATCGGTCTTCCCCGTCTTCGTGGTCAGCGATGCCTGGAAGAGCCCGGCGGCGCGCTACCTGTGGCTGGCGGGGTTGTTCCTGAACATCGGCTTGCTCACCTGGGTCAGCCTGCTGGCGCCGGACCTGGGACCCATCCCGCTGGGCTTCCTACCCTCCGGGCAGGCGGGTGAACCCGTGCCTGGGGTGGGCTTGATCCTGCTGCCCGTGCTGAGCCTGTTCCTGCAGGCGATGGGCTGGGTGCTGGGCTTGGCGGTCTACCGCCGCCCGGACCGGCGCTCGCTATCGCTCATCCTGTGGGGCAGCAGTGTGCTGACCACCATCCTGTTCCTGCTGGCGGTTCAACTCATCCTTTCGGCTGCCTGAACGCGCCCATCTCATCCTTCTGGACGGTACCTGATGACCTTTTCCGCCATCCTGCAACTCGTCTTGGGTTTCCTGCTTGCCGCGCTGATCGCCTTTGCCGCCTGGCGCGCCCGCAGCCTGAGCCGCTCGGGGGCGTTTGGCGCCCTGCTGACCGGCACGCTCATCTTTGGGCTGGGGGGCTGGCAGTGGGCGGTGCTCCTGCTCGGTTTCTTCATCTCATCCAGCGCGCTGACAAGGCTGTTCGGCAGGAAGAAGACCTCCCTGAACGAGAAGTTCGACAAGGGCGGGGTGCGCGATATCGGGCAGGTGCTGGCGAACGGCGGCGTGGCGGCGGTCTTTGCCACTTTGCATTTTTTCCTGCCCGAAGCCTCCTGGACCTGGCTCG
>JBFYSG010000055.1:0-4928 GCA_041301835.1 Chloroflexota bacterium
GATCTCCTCAAGACCGGCATCCTGGGCGAGCCCATCTTCAAGGCTGTGCCGGCGCAGATCGAGGCGAATCTGCGCACCGCCTACCCGGACCTTTCCTCCGTGCAGGTGAGCGCCAGGCTCCCCAACCGCATCGTGGTGGAAGTGGTCGAGCGGACGCCGCTCATCGCCTGGTTCCAGAACGGCGCCATCACCTGGATCGATGCCGAGGGCATGGCATTCATGCCGCACGGCGAGGTGAGTGGTTTGGTGCAGGTGGCATCCAACGGGTCACCGACGGATGTCGAATATGACCCAAGCCTGCCCGTGTACGAGCAGATCTTCATCAAGCCCGACATGGTCCAAGCCATCCTCAACCTGGCGCCTTACGTCCCCGAAGGCATGCTCCTGATCTACGACCCGGAGTACGGCATCGGTTGGCAGGACCCGCGCGGCTGGGATGTGCAGATCGGGCACGACACGCAGGACCTGCCGCTGAAATTGACCATCTACCAGGCAATGGTGGAGCGGTTCATCAACCAGGGCATCCAGCCCACGCTGATCAGCATGGAATACCTGGATGCACCATTCTACAAGTAGCAGCCTATGGATGAGATCATTGTAGGAATCGACGTCGGCACGACCAAGATCTGCACCCTGGTGGGAAGGCTGGAGCAGGGCTCCATCCATATCCTGGGTGTGGGTATCGAACCCTCGGACGGCATCAAGAAAGGCGTGATCGTGGACCTTTCTGCCGCCTCGGATGCCATCGGACGCTCGGTGCGCAAAGCCGAGCAGACCTCTGGTGTCGAGATCACCGGGGCGCTGGTCAGCCTGGCGGGTGCCCATGTCTCCTCGATCAACAGCCGGGGCGTGGCGGGCATCTCCGGGGACGCCATCGATGACATCGACGTGGAGCGCGCCATGGATGCCGCCCGCGCCGTAGCCATCCCGCACAACCGCGAGATCATCCACATCGTGCCGCGCGGCTTCACCGTGGACGGGCAGGACGGCATCAGCACGCCCATCGGCATGCACGGCTACCGGTTGGAGGTCGAGACGCACATCATCACCGCCGCCGAAGCGACCGTGCAGAACCTGCGTGAGAGCGTCAACTCAGCGGGCGTGGAAGTGCTCCATTTCATCCTGAACCCGCTGGCTTCCGGCGAGGTGGTGCTGACCAACACCGAACGCGATATGGGCGTGGTGGTGTGCGACATCGGCGGCGGCACGACCGACCTGGCGATCTATGTCAACGGGCATGTCTGGCACACCATGGTGCTGGCAGTCGGCGGCAACCACATCACCAACGACATCGCCACCGGGCTGCGCCTGCCCGCCGACCAGGCGGAAGAGGTCAAGAAGAAATACGGCTACGCCCTTAAAGCCGGCGTAGGCGCGGAGGAATATTTCAGCGTGAAGGGCTTTGGCGAGGACGCCCCGGCGGAATTCAACCGGCAGGACCTGGCGCACATCATCGAAGCCCGGGTCGAGGAGATCTTCCAGTTGACCCTGCAGGAGATCAAGCACTCCGGCTATGACGGCTTGCTCTCGGCAGGCATGGTGCTAACCGGCGGGACGAGTTCCCTGCCCGGCATCCGCAACCTGGCTTCGCAGGTGCTCGGCATCCCCGTGCGCACTGCCCAGCCGGAAAACCTGGTCGGGCTGGTGGACCAGTTGAAGAACCCCGCCTATTCCACCAGCGTGGGGCTGCTGCACTGGGCAGCCGCCCTGACCGAAGATGACCTGCGCGCCCCCCGCCAGCGTGAACACCGTGGGCGAGGCGAGTATCGTGTCAATCTCGAACCGGTCAAAGACTGGTTCAAGCGGCTCCTGCCGTAAAGCAGGGGCGCCAGAGGAAGAGAGTGCAGCCATGTACACATCGGAGAAGGATAACGCTTTTCAAGCCAACACAACAAGGAGGAACACTATGGACGCAAGGAAAAATCAACCAGCAGAAACGTTCGCACGCATCAAGGTCGTCGGTGTTGGCGGCGGTGGTGTGAATGCCGTCAACCGGATGATCGAAGAGGGCATCCAGGGCGTGGAGTTCATCGGGATCAACACCGATGCCCAGGCACTGATGCTCTCCAAAGCCCCCACCCGGGTGCGCATCGGTGAAAAACTGACGCGCGGGCTGGGCTCCGGCGGCAACCCGGAGACGGGGCGCAAGGCAGCCGAGGAATCGGCTGAGGACCTGTACAACGTCCTCAAGGGCGCCGACATGGTCTTCATCACCGCCGGTCTCGGCGGCGGCACGGGCACCGGCGCCGCCCCCATCGTTGCCCAGATCGCCCGCGAGGTCGGGGCACTGACCATCGGCGTGGTCACCCGCCCGTTCACCTTCGAGGGCAACAAGCGCATGCAGTCGGCAGAGACCGGGATGGAGAACCTGAAATCCCAGTCCGATACCCTCATCGTCATCCCCAACGACCGCCTGCTGCAGATCATGGACAAGAAAGCCAGTTTGAACGATTCGTTCAAGGTGGCAGACGACGTCCTGCGCCAGGGCATCCAGGGCATTTCCGAGCTGATCACCGTGCCCGGGTTGATCAACCTCGACTTTGCCGACGTGAAGACGATCATGTCCGAGGGCGGAGCCGCCCTGATGGCGGTCGGGAAAGCCTCCGGTGAGGACCGCGCCCGCCTAGCCGCCGAGCAAGCCATCTCCAGCAAACTGCTCGACATCACCATCGATGGCGCCCGCGGCGTGCTCTTTAACGTGACCGGTGGTCCCAGCCTGACGCTGTTCGAGGTCAACCAGGCGGCGGCACTGATCCGCGAGACCACCCACCCGGATGTGAACATGATCTTCGGCGCGGTCATCGACCCGGATATGCAGGACGATGTGCGCATCACCGTCATTGCCACCGGATTCGAACGCACCGGCATGCCGCGCCGCGTGTCCCAGATCCACCCGACCATGCAGCCGCGCGGCATCGAGCGGCAGCTGGAATCGGTGAGCGTGGAGGCACAGCGGTTACCGCTGCAGAACGCAGAGTTCAAGCCGACCACGTACAACACCGAAGACCTGGATATCCCCACCTTCCTGCGCAACCGGAAATAGACCCCCTCCCTTGTTTGAAAAAGGACGGCAGTTCACACTGCCGTCCTCATTTTGTTTAATCTAGCGAAATGCAGGGGGAATCGGCGGTCAGCAGGGCGCGGCGCGCCGTTCCGCCGCAGAAACGCATCACAAGTTCGATCAATTTCAGGCAAACCTGTTCCACCTCGCCCGGCGTGACGGGCGGCAGTCCATCCACGTTGAATTCGATGGCGGTGGTCTCCGGCAGGGTAAGGGTGTGGTTCGCCTGCCGCCAGGTCCAGCGGCGGGTCAGCACAGTGTTCCCCTCGGCGAAGATCACCTCCCCGGGCAGGGGGTGCTCCATCTCAGTCATCCCAAAGGGGACGAACTGTTCCTCCCCGCTGGCTAGCCGCAGGCTGATATCCCCGTTCAAATGGTCGATGGCGTGCCCCCCCACCGGCACCAGGTGGCGCAGGGAGAGCAGGTTCCCGATATCCACCAGCGCATTGATGGCAGGCAGGGCATCGCCGCGCAGCACGCGGCGCAGCATGGCTTCCACGCTGCTGCGGAACTCACTTGGTTTGGCGCCAAAGGCGCGGTAGGCTTCGCGCCAGCAGGCGATGCGCGCTTCTTCCGCCACCTGTTCGGGGTTCAGCCTGGCGCGCAAGTCTTCTTCCGCCTGGCGCAGCAGCTGGACCAGTTCCGGTGGCGAATCACCGTTGTGCACCCCGCGGGCGATGACCACCCCGCGCACATACTGCGGGTGGAGCGTGAAGATGGCGGGGGAAATGGAATAGGTATAAGGGCTCATGGCATGCCTCGGCAGGGTTTCCATGCATTATACCCAGTGAGCCGTCCCCGGGCTGTTCCTCTTTTATTCTTCGATGGTTATCTGCTCCGGATCGAGCAGCAGGACTACCTGACTGCCGTACCCGATGCCGGTGATGAAGGTGGTGATCACCTCGATCATGCCCGGGTCCTGAAAGTGGCGGATCTTGGTCTCGGGGTGGGGGTAATAGACCCACCCGGCGTATTCCCCCTCGCCAAAGCACACCCGGCAGGCGCTGAAGGAAAAATCCTCGGGCGGGTGCAGGTCGGTCCAGGCGACCGCTCGCAGTGTTAGGGCGGGTTTCTTCATCGCCCAGCGCCTGGGGGCGATGGAGATGTTCAACGTCCCGGTATGGAAGCCATCCAGGTCCATGCCGCCCGCCTTGAAGAACGGCTTCTGCCTCTCCAGCGTGCCGTAGGGATAATCCCTGGAGGGCGCCGAAGCCACCCGATGCCCGGGAACGACGATGCCGGGTACCTCCTGCCAGCGGTCAGGCATGTTTCCTCCACAGGAAGCGCCTGCCGATCGCCCGCAGGAAGGACGCCGGGGCATGGGCGCCCATGATGGACAGATCCTCCAGCGGCGTGGAGCGGTCATCCAGGAATTTCAACACCCTCTGGATGGGATTCTTCGCAAAGATGGCGGAAAAGACCGGCCGCCCGAGTTCCGGCTCGCGTGCCAGCAGTTCCAGCAGCACCGAGTCGTGCAGGCGGAAGCGCAAGGGGTCCGGGGGAATGGCAAAGGGGTGATCATGCCGGATGAGCGAATGGACAATGCGGGTGGAATCGCGCTGGATGCGGGCAAAGGCGTACCCGGTGGAGGGCTTGACCCTGCCAGCACGCGTCCCGATGGACAGGATGCGCCTGCCCAGGCGGCGTGGGAATGGCGTGTCGGTCATCGGGATGACACCCGCTTCGGTGCGCAGCAGGCGATAGGTGCCCGCACCCAGCCTATCCAGGTAACCCCGCAGGGCAGAGGCGTACGCCTCCTCCGGCAGGCGCGCCGGCGAGAACAGGGTGTATTCCACCAGGGCATGGCTGGGGCTGAAAGGCAGGATGTAGAAGAAAGTGATCCCATCCCGCTGCGGCGTGCGCAGGT
>JBFYSG010000056.1:0-5694 GCA_041301835.1 Chloroflexota bacterium
TGGTCGTCCCTGGGTCGGACCAACATCTGGGGAAACGTCCCCGATGTGGTGGAAATGCAGTCCGAAGGGGGTGCTTCCGGCGCGGTGCACGGCGCTTTGCAAGGCGGCGCGCTGACCACCACTTTCACGGCTTCCCAGGGTCTCTTGCTGATGATCCCGAACATGTACAAGATCGCCGGTGAACTGACCTCGACCGTATTCCACGTCTCGGCGCGCACCGTCGCCACCCACGCGCTCTCCATTTTCGGCGACCACTCGGACGTGATGGCATGCCGGCAGACCGGCTGGGCGATGATGCCCTCCGGCTCGGTGCAGGAGGCGCACGACATGGCGCTGATCGCCCAGGCGGCAACGCTGGAGGCGCGCGTGCCCTTCCTGCACTTCTTCGACGGCTTCCGCACCTCGCACCAGGTGGAAAAGATCGAGGAGTTGAGCGACGACGACCTGCGGGCGATGGTGGATGACGCCCTGGTGCGCGCCCACCGCAGCCGCGCCATGACGCCGGACAAGCCGGTGCTGCGCGGCACGGCGCAGAACCCGGACGTGTTCTTCCAGGCACGCGAGACCATCAACCCCTATTACACCGCCGTGCCGGGCATCGTGCAGAAGGCGATGGACAAGTTCGCCAAGTTGACCGGGCGGGCTTACCACCTGTTCGATTACATCGGCGCGCCGGATGCCGAGCGCGTCGTCATCATCATGGCTTCGGGCGGCGAGACCGCCGAAGCGACCGTGCGCCACCTGGTGGAAAAGGGCGAGAAGGTCGGCTTGATCCGCGTGCGGCTGTACCGTCCGTTCGCGGTGGAACAGTTCCTGGCGGCGCTGCCCAAGAGCATCAAGATCCTGACCGTGCTCGACCGCACCAAGGAACCGGGCGCGACGGGCGATCCGCTCTACCTGGATGTGACCAGCACGCTGTTCGAGAACGGGCGCAAGGACCTGGCGGTGGTCGGCGGGCGCTACGGGCTGTCGTCCAAGGAGTTCACCCCGGCGATGGTCAAGGCTGTACTGGACAACATGAAGCAGGCGCAGCCGAAGAACCACTTCGTGGTGGGCATCAACGACGACGTCACGCATACCAGCCTGGACTACGACCCGAATTTCTCGGTCGAGCATCCCGAGACGGTGCGCTGCATGTTCTTCGGGCTGGGCTCGGATGGCACCGTGGGCGCCAACAAGAACTCGATCAAGATCATCGGCGAGGAGACCGACAACAACGCCCAGGGCTACTTCGTGTACGACTCGAAGAAAGCCGGGACGATGACGATCTCGCACCTGCGCTTCGGTCCCAAGCCGATCCAGGCGCCGTACCTGATCAATCCCAACACCGCCAACTTCGTCGCCTGCCACCAGTTCACCTTCCTGGAGCGCTTCGACATCCTGAAATACGCCCAGGCGGGGGCGGTCTTCCTGCTGAACAGCATCCACGACCCGGAGAGCATTTGGGATGAACTGCCGCAGGAAGCGCAGAAGGACCTGATCGAGAAGAAACTCAAGTTCTACCTGATCAACGCCTACGATGTCGCCGAGAAGACCGGCATGGGGGCGCGCATCAATACCATCATGCAGACCTGCTTCTTTGCCATCTCGGGCATCCTGCCGCGCGAGGAAGCGATCGAACAGATCAAGAAAGCGATCAAGAAGACCTACGGCAAGCGCGGCGAGGCGGTGGTGCAGCAGAACTTCGCTGCCGTGGACCAGACGCTCGCCAACCTGCACGAGGTGAAGGTCCCCGCCAAGGTGACGAGCAAGAGCGTACGCCGTGCGCCGGTGCCCGATGCCGCGCCGGAGTTCGTGAAGAAGGTGCTGGGACCGATGATCGCCTTCGATGGCGATTCGATACCCGTCTCGGCGATGCCGGTGGACGGCTCCTTCCCGACCGGCACGACCAAGTGGGAGAAGCGCAACATCGCCCTGGAGATCCCGGTGTGGGAAGCAGACCTGTGCATCCAATGCGGCAAGTGCGTCTTCGTCTGCCCGCACGCGGTCATCCGGCACAATGTCTATGACAAGAAACTGCTCGACAAGGCGCCTGCCACCTTCAAGCACACCGAATCGAAGTTCAAGGAATTCCCGGGGCTGGCATACACCGTGCAGGTGGCGCCGGAAGACTGCACCGGCTGCGCGTTGTGCATCGAAGCCTGCCCGGCGAAGGACAAGACCAACCCGAAGCGCAAGGCACTCAACATGATGCCGCAGCCCGAACTGCGCGAATCCGAGGCGCTGAACTGGGACTTCTACCTTTCCCTGCCGCAGGTGGACCGCACGGCGATCAACCCGGGCACGATCAAGAATTCGCAGCTGCTGGAGCCGTTGTTCGAGTTCTCCGGCGCCTGCTCTGGCTGCGGTGAAACGCCGTATGTCAAACTGCTGACGCAGTTGTTCGGCGACCGGGCGTTGATCGCGAACGCCACCGGCTGCTCGTCGATCTACGGCGGCAACCTGCCCACCACCCCCTACACCTTCAACAAGGACGGGCGCGGTCCCGCCTGGTCGAACTCGCTCTTCGAGGACAACGCCGAATTCGGACTGGGGTACCGCCTGACGCTGGACAAGCAGATGGAATATGCCCGCGATGTGCTCAAGACCTTCAGCGCCGAACTGGGTGCTGAACTGGTGGACGGGTTGTTGAACGCCGACCAGGGCACCGAACTGGGCATCCGCCAGCAACGCGAACGTGTGGCGGTGTTGAAGCAGAAACTGGAGAAATCCAAGAATCCGCAGGCGAAGAACCTGGCAGCCGTGGCAGATGCCCTGGTGCAGAAATCCGTCTGGATCGTGGGCGGCGACGGCTGGGCATACGATATCGGTTACGGCGGTCTCGATCACGTGCTATCCACCGGGCGCAATGTGAACCTGCTGGTGCTGGACACGGAAGTTTATTCCAATACCGGCGGGCAAGCCTCCAAGGCAACGCCGCGCGGGGCGGTGGCTCGTTTTGCCGCCCAGGGCAAGGGTCTTTCCAAGAAAGACCTGGGCTTGATGGCGATCGCCTACGGCAGCGTGTACGTGGCGCGCCTGGCGATGGGTTACAGCGACCAGCACACGCTGAAAGCGTTCCTGGAAGCCGAGTCGTACAACGGACCGTCGCTGCTGATCGCTTACAGCCACTGTGCCATGCACGGCATCGACATGTCCAAGGGGCTGGAACAGCAGAAACTGGCGGTGCAATCCGGCCTGTGGCCGCTCTACCGCTACGACCCGCGCCTGACCGTGGAGGGCAAGAATCCGCTGCAGATCGACTTCAAGGAACCGTCGGTGCCGGTGGACCAGTACATGTACAACGAAACCCGCTTCCGCATGCTGACCCAGAGCGATGAAGCCCGCGCCGAGGAGTTGTTGAAACTGGCACGCAAGGATGCCCAGGCGCGCTGGAATTTCTACTCGCAGATGGCAGCCATGCACTACAACGGGCCGGCAAAGGAATAAGGACGATCCAGGAGGGATGGGGGAAGGCTCCCATCCCTCTTCTCATTTGAAAGGAGCCCCATGACGGACCTGAAGACCACCTACCTCAGCCTGTCCCTGAAGAATCCGCTGGTTGCCTCGGCTTCCCCGCTGACCCAGAGCGTGGAGGGTGCCCAGGCGCTGGAACAAGCCGGCATCGCGGCGCTGGTGATGCACTCGCTCTTCGAGGAGGAGATCATCCACGAGAGCCAGGAACTGGACCACTTCCTGAGTTACGGGATGGATATCTCGGCGGAGTCTCCGGCGCATTGGCCTGAGAGCGCCTCCTTCCTGCTCAAGCCGGAGGCGTACATTGAAAAAGTGACGAAGATCAAGAAGGCAGTCTCCATCCCGGTGATCGCCAGCCTGAACGGCGTCTCGAGCGGCGGATGGACAAGCTATGCCCGCAAGATGGAAGCAGCCGGGGCGGACGCGTTGGAATTGAATCTGTATTACCTGCCCACGGCAACCTCGCTGGCAGGCACCGAACTGGAAGAGGCGTATGTCAATCTGGTGCAGGACGTACGCAAGAGCATCAAGATCCCGCTGGCAGTGAAACTGAGCCCCTACTTCACGGCACTGCCGAACATGGCAGAGCGGCTGGTGAATGCCGGCGCGGATGCGTTGGTGTTGTTCAACCGCTTCTACCAGCCGGACTTCGACCTGGAAGCCCTGGAGGTGACCCCCAACCTGGTGCTGAGCACCTCGGAGGACCTGCGCCTGCCTCTGCGCTGGATCGCGATCCTGTTCGGGAAGACCAAAGCAGACCTGGCGCTGACCAGCGGGGTGCACACGGCGCAGGATGTGATCAAAGCCATGATGGCGGGTGCCAGGGTTGCCATGCTGGCGTCCGAACTGCTGGCAAAAGGACTGGGGCGCATCCCCGAACTGCTGGCAGGGGTGACAACATGGATGGAAGAGCATGAGTATGCCTCCATCCAGGGCATGCAGGGCGCACTCAGCCAGAAGTCGGTGCGCGAGCCGGCGGCATTCGAACGCGCCAATTACCTGAAGGCGCTGCGGACGTATCAACGCCTGCCCTAGGACGGATAAACGACAGCCCCTGCGATCGATCGCAGGGGCTTTTTTTCTTTGGAACACGCGCTGACCTGGGCAGGTCACTCTTCGACGGGCACCGGGTCCGCCTTGCGGTGGCGGAAGGTGATGCGCCCGCGTGTCAGGTCGTAGGGGGACATTTCCACCTTGACCCTGTCGCCGAGCAGGATGCGGATGTAGTACTTGCGCATCTTGCCGGAGAGGTAGGCAAGGATCTCGTGCCCGTTATCGAGGCGGACGCGGAACTGCGTGCCGGGCAGCGCCTCGATGACCAAACCTTCTACTTGGATCTTATCTTCGTTCGACATGACGCCTCCAGACGTGTGGCAGGGCTACTCGATCTCACGCGTGAACTGGCGGCGCTTGATGCGGCGGATAGCCTTCTTTTTATCCATGCGGCGTTGTTCGCTCTTGGAGACGAACCAACGCTTGCGGCGGATGGTGGAGAGAACGCCGCTCTTGACTACTTTCTTGCGAAAGCGCTTGAGCAATGAATCCTGTGACTCATTATTGCGTAAATTGACTGCGGCCATAAAAATCACCTCCTTCCGGGGGTAAATAAAAAATCGGCTATTCACAAAGACAGCCGATGCGCAGGAGACCCGAATTCAGAAAAAACAGGAAACCCAGATCGAAGGCTGCCCACACTCCTTGAACGTTGGAATTAACGATCAAACAGCTTGCTGCGCACTGGTTTGTGAACGGGGGGATTATACCCCGGGAGCGGTGGGCTGAAAAGGTTAAAACCGGATTAAATAGAAAAGTCCTTTTGGCAATGACCTACTCTCCCAGGCAGTCGCCCGCCAAGTACCATCGGCGCTATCGAGCTTAACTTCCGGGTTCGGGATGGGACCGGGTGTACCCTCGACGCTCAGATCACCAAAAGGACTTATTCACAAGGTTGTGACTGAATAGATCTGAATGGTAAATTGTAGGAACAATATCAAGTTCTCCGCACCACGTTGTAAAGCCCTCGACCATTAGTACGATTTAGCTTAACACATTGCTGTGCTTACACATATCGCCTATTAAGCAGGTGGTCTACCTGCGGTCTTACTCCATGTAGGAAAAGGGATCTAATCTTAGGGCGAGTTTCCCACTTAGATGCTTTCAGCGGTTATCTCTGCCAGACGTAGCTACCCAGCGATGCCGTTGGCACGACAACTGGCACACCAGAGGTCTGTCCACTCC
>JBFYSG010000058.1:0-3345 GCA_041301835.1 Chloroflexota bacterium
CCCGAAGCCAGCGCCGGGTCAAGGTAGAGCGACAGTTCATTGCAGGTCACGTTGGTCGTGACCGGCGGCTCGGTCACAGGGGGTTCGGTCACGGGGGGCTCGGTCACCGGCGGTTCGCCGGTCGGCGTGGGGGTGATATTGCACGCCAGGACAGCCAGGGCAAGGATCAAGAGCGGAAGGGCGATTCGTTTCATATCATTCTCCTTTACGGTATGGTCTCATTATACAGAGGAAGGCGGCGCAGGGGTACAACCCGTTGGGGGCATCGGTCAGAAGACCTGGTGCTCGGTGCGGGTGATGATCTCCTCCTGCAGGGCGGCGCTGAGGTCGCAGAAATAATCCGAATAGCCCGCTACGCGCACGATCAGGTCGCGGTACTGCTCAGGGTGCTGCTGCGCCCGGCGCAGGGTGGCGGCATCGACCACGTTGAACTGGACGTGATGACCATCCATCTTGAAATAGGTGCGGATCAACCCCACCAGCGCCGCCAGCCCGGTCTCATCTGCCAGCAGGGCGGGGGTGAACTTCTGGTTGAGCAGGGTGCCGCCGGTGCGCACCTGGTCGATGCGGGCGGCGGAACGCAGCACGGCGGTGGGTCCGTGGCGGTCGGCGCCCTGCACCGGCGAGATGCCCTCGGAAAGGGGGGCGCCGGCGCGGCGTCCATCCGGGGTGGCGCCGGTGACCGAGCCGAAGTAGATGTGGCAAGTGGTGGGGAGCAGGTTGAGGTGGTATTCGCCGCGGCGGGCGTTGGGGCGCCCCTCGACGGCATCGTAACAGGCTTCGAAGACGCGCACCAGCAGGTCGTCGGCGGCGGGGTCGTCGTTGCCGTAGCGCGGGGTCTTGTTGATCAGCACCTGGCGCGCCGGCTCGTGCCCCTCAAAATCCGCCGCCAGCAGGGCGAGCATCCCCGCCATGCTCATCGTCCGGCGCTCATAGACGTGGGTCTTGATGGATGAGAGGCAGTCGGTGATGGTACCCATACCGACGCCCTGGATGTAGGAGGTGTTGTAGCGTGCGCCGCCGGCGTGGTAATCCCTGCCCGTGAGGATGCAGTCATCCACCAGCAGCGAGAGGAAGGGGGCGGGCATGAGGTCGGCGTACAAACGCTCGATGACCAGGCTGCCCTCCACCTTGATGGCGATAAAATGCCGCAGCTGCTTTTCGAAGGCGGCGAAGAGGTCGTCGAAGGAGGCGAAGTCCTGCGGGTGCCCAGTGTGCAATCCCAGTTGCGCGCCGGTGCGGGGATCGCGCCCGTCGTGCAGGGTCAGTTCGAGCACCTTGGGGATGTTGAAGTAGCCGGTCAGGATGTAGGCTTCCTTGCCGAATGCGCCGGTCTCGACGCAGCCGCTCGTGCCGCCCTCACGCGCATCTGCCAGCGATTTGCCGGCGCGCAGCATCTGCCGCACCACCAGGTCGGCATTGAAGACCGAGGGCTGACCGAAGCCGGTGCGGATGATCTGCGCCGCCCGGTGGATGAAGGCATCCGGGTTCAGGCGGCTGACCTGGATGGAGGAGGAGGGCTGGAGCAGGCGCATGGTCTCGATGACATCCAGGAGCAGGTAGGTACGCGGGTTGACGCCATCGGAGCCATCGGCAAGGATGCCGCCCAGATTGATCTGCGAGAAATCGGTGTAGGTGCCGCTCTCGGCGGCGGTGACGCCGACCTTGGGCGGGGCGGGCTGGTTGTTGAACTTGATCCAGAAACACTGCAGGAGTTCTTCATAATACTCACGCGGATGCGCCTGCAGGTCGTAGAAGGGGGCAAGGTGGCGGTCGAGATGACCAGGGCAGAAGGAATCCCAGGTGTTGAGTTCGAGGGTCACGCCGAGGTGCACGAACCAGTAGTACTGCAGGGCTTCGTGGAAGTCGCGCGGGGCGCGGGCGGGGACGCGGGTGCAGACGGCGGCGATGTGCTCCAGTTCGGCGCGCCGGGCGGGGTGCGGCTCCTGGCGCGCCATGCGGCGGGCGGCGCGGGCGTATCGCCCGGCAAAGGCGATGAGCGCCGCGGCGCAGATGCGCATGGCTTGCAGTTCCTCCTGCCTGGAGGCGGCATCAGGGTCGTGGAGGAGATCCAGCCGCGCCAGGGAGGCATCCACCTCGGCGATGAAATCGAGCATGCCCTTGCGGTAGATCTTGTCGTCGAGCACGGTGTGACCGGGGGCGCGCTGTTCCATGAACTCGGTGAAGATGCCGGCTTCGTAGGCGGCTTTCCATTCGGGGGTCATGGCTTCGAAGACGCGCTCGCGCATGGTGCTGTCCTGCCAGAAGGGGATGATCTTTTGCGCCTGGAGGCGGCGGGTGGCGGGTGAGACGCGGAAGGGGATCTTGGGGCGGGTGTCGAGCAGCGCCAGGTCTGCGAGGCTGTGACAGCACAGTTCCGGGTAGGTGGGCGCCGCCTTGGGGGCGGGTCCCTTCTCGCCAACGATCAGTTCCCCCTCAGCGATGAAGACCTTTTTGTGCGCAAGCAGGTATTGAAATGCCAGGGCGAGCTGGACGGGGATGGGAGCGGCGCGCCCGCCCTGCGCCCGGTAGAAATCCGTCAGGAGTCTGGCGCGCTCGCCGGAGAGGGTCTCCTCGGCATCGAGGGACTGCTGGCCCAACTGGCGGACACGGTCGGTCATGGGCATGGGGCACCTGTGAGGGCTATTGTAGCCCAATACTGGCCGCCGGCGCGGAATCGCGTTCCATTTTGGAGGAACGGGAGGAACGAATGGGACCCCCGGGGGGGTTGAGGGTGGGTGGAGGCTGCCGTGGGGGCAAAGGCGTACATAAAACAATGAGGAACAACGCCTCTGCCCAACCGGGAGGCGGGTTTCTTTTCCATTGAATCGCGTTCCATTTTGGAGGAACGGGAGGAACAAATGGGGTGGAGGTACACGGACACAGCCCCCAAGGCACTCCTGCGAGTGTGCTTCGCGAGGACGCTGCGCGGGGCATGGTAAACGAACAGGATGCAGGGATCACGGTACGTTCCTGTGGTTAAACGATAAGGCGGCGACCCTCCCACTCGCTGCGCTTCTGGGACTATCCTGACACAGATCGCCAGGACAGGTAGTGACCAAGACCGCCAGGGCAGGTGTGATGTGCCGCCGCCCGTATTAAAATACCTACTCACAGGTGTCATTGCGAGCCCTTCTTTGGCGAAGCACTCTGCCTTTCAAAGAGAATATATGCCAAGTTCGGGATTGCTTCGTCGCAAAAAACGCTCCTCGCAATGACAGAATCAACAAATATTGGGCTCGTGTGCGTAGATACGCATTAAATAAAGCACAAATGTTCTGAATTACAAGAGGGGTTTTTGGGGGAGGGGTTATTTATGCCGGGATGATCGCGGCGGGACAGAAG
>JBFYSG010000063.1:0-12496 GCA_041301835.1 Chloroflexota bacterium
ATCCAGCGATCCGGCCCTGAAGTAGCACTTGACGTAGATCACGCGCCCGTGCAGGGCGGCGATATCGGCGGCGGGTGTGTCTAACAGGTCGAGGTTGAAGACCTGCACATCCAGGGAATAATCCATCTCCCCGCTGTACTGGATCTGCCAGGAGACGATCGGAACCAGGGCGGGCGCACCTTCCACCCGGACGGGCGATGGGATGGCGGCGGGCGGGGTTGCCTCCGCCAGGTTGCAGGCGGTCAGGCAGGTTGCCAGCAGGAGCAGGAACAGGCGTTGCATGCGACTACCAGATACCCGGCAGCAGGCGGTAGCGCACGCTGCGGGCGTATTCGGCATAGCCCGGCAGTTCGCGCTGCAGGGTGCGGTCCTCCAGGGCGGTGCGCACGATGGTCAGGATCACGACCAGCAGGGCAACATAAGCGCTCCATGTCGAGCCGAGCATGAGCGGGGCAGACAGGGTAAAGATCAACATGCCGACGTACCCGGGGTGGCGGACGACCTGGTAGGGTCCCCCGCTTGCCACGCTGTGCCCGCGCTCCTGCTGGATGCGGACGATACCCGAGAAGAAGCGGTTGGCGCACATCGCCCACAGGGTGAGCAGGGTTCCCAGCAGGGCAACCGCCACGGCGATCAGCGCACCGGCATCAAGACCCACCGGCAGCGTGCCGCGGCGCGATTCCAGACCGGCGGCAAGCGCCATAAACACGGAGCTGTATCCCATCAGCACTGCCAGGGCAATATCCCAGTACTTGACCCCCGCGTTCATCTGACTGCGCTCGATCAACAAGTCGGGACTGCGCGGGACGAGGATCAAGGCGGTGAGCACCTGGATGAAGACCACCAAGCCCAGGTACAACCACCCCCCGCTCCAGAGAGGGCGGCTGTCAGGCAGGCAGAGCGCCGCCGCCAGCAGCAGGACGAAGACGGTCTGTTTGACCGCCCAGCGCGCCAACCCGCGGCGCGCCGCGGGGGTGCTGGTTGTGGATGGTGTGTTCTCTGTCATGCGTGACCTCCGGGGCAGGGCTGGAACCTCGCTGATATTATCGCGCCATTTCCGGTCCAGCGCAGCTGATTCAGGGCGGCGCCTGTGCCTGTGTGCGGCGGGTGGAAATCGGGTATACTTTCCGGCGCAACCATGAGCGAACAGATCCGCAATTTCTGCATCATTGCCCACATCGACCACGGCAAGTCCACGCTGGCAGACCGCCTGCTGCACCTGACCGGCACGGTGTCCGACCGCGATACCACCGAGCAGATCCTCGACTCGATGGACTTGGAACGCGAGAAGGGCGTGACGATCAAGGCTTCGGCGGTGCGCATGAACTATACCGCCCGCGACGGTCAGACCTACGAGCTCAACCTGATCGACACGCCGGGGCACGTGGACTTTGGTTACGAGGTCTCACGCGCCCTGAACGCCTGCGAAGGCGCCGTGCTGGTGGTGGATGCCACCCAGGGGATCGAGGCGCAGACGCTGGCGAATTTGTACTCTGCCATCGAGGCAGACCTGGTCATCATCCCGGTCATCAACAAGATCGACCTGGTCTCGGCGCGCCCCGACGAGGTCGCCGAGGATGTCGGCACCCTGCTGGGCGTTCCGCCCGGGGAGGTGCTGCGCGTCTCCGCCAAGGACGGCAAGAACGTGGAGTCTGTGCTGGAGGCGATCGTGCGCCAGGTCCCGCCGCCCGTGGTGGACGAGGACGCCCCGCTGCGCGCCCTGGTCTTCGACTCGCACTATGACACCTACAAGGGCGTGGTGACCTACGTGCGCGTGACCGAGGGGCGCCTGAACCCCAACGACAGCATCCACCTGATGTCTTCGGGCGTGGATGTGAAGCCGATCGAGGTGGGTGTCTTCACCCCGCTGATGAAACCCGTGGCGGGGCTCAGCGCCGGGGAAGTGGGGTACATCGCCACCGGTCTCAAGACCGTGCACGAGGCGCGCGTCGGGGATACGATCACCAGCACTGCCCGCCCTGCCGCCCAGCCCCTGCCGGGCTACCGCACACCCAAGCCGATGGTCTTTGCGGGCATCTACCCGGCTGAGGCAGATGACTACCAGAACCTGCGCGAGGCGCTGGAAAAACTGCAGCTCAACGACGCCTCGCTCACCTTCCAGCCCGAGACCTCGCAGGCGCTGGGCTTTGGCTTCCGCGCCGGGTTCCTGGGCTTGTTCCACATGGAGATCATCCAGGAACGCATCGAGCGCGAGTATGACCTGGACGTGGTCTTCACCGCTCCGACGGTGGCATACGAGGTGCTGATGCACGCCGGCGATGTGCGCCTGGTGGCATCGCCTGCCGACCTGCCGGACGAGGGGCTGGTCGCCGAGATCCGCGAGCCGTGGATGAGCATCGAGATCATCACGCCGACCGATTTCTACGGTCCGATCATGGACCTGGTGACCAAGCGGCGCGGCATCTACAAGCAGCAGGAATACCCCGCCCCGCACCGGGTGCAGCTGGATTACGACATCCCGCTCTCGGAGATCATCGTGGATTTCTTCGACGAGTTGAAATCGCGCACGCGCGGCTATGCCTCGCTCGATTACCAGTTCCTCGAATACCGCGCCGACAGCCTGCAGAAACTGGAGATCCTGGTGAACAGCGAACCGGTGGATGCGCTGGCGACCATCGTGCACGAGAAGGACGCCTACCACAAGGGTCAGCGCTTCATCACCAAGTTGAAGGAACTCATCCCGCGCCAGATGTTCGATGTTGCCATCCAGGCCTCCGCCGGCGGGCGGATCATCAGCCGCGCCAACGTCAAGGCACTGCGCAAGGACGTGCTGTCAAAGTGCTACGGCGGGGATATCACGCGCAAGAAGAAACTGCTGGAAAAGCAGAAGAAGGGCAAGAAGCGCCTGAAGATGATCGGCAACGTGGAGATCCCGCAGGAAGCCTTCATGGCGGTGCTCCGCCTGGAAGAGGAGTAGGCTGTGAAGCGCCGTGCACTGCGGGGGTCATCCCGCCTGTCCGCTGCCCGGCTTGAGGCAGGTCATTAATGTCATCTTTCTGGAGATCCACCCGCCGCTGGCTCCCCGGGTTGGTCATCAGCCTGGGAGCCATCGCTGCCATCCTGTACTTCGTGGACCTCGAGCGCTTTGTCGCCGCCCTGCGTTCGGCGGATTACCGCTTTGTGCTGGCGGTGCTGGGGACGGCGCTCGTCTGGTTGGTCCTGCGTGCCATGGTCTGGCACACCATCCTGCGCGGGCGGGCGCGTTACCCGGATGTATTCCTGACGATGTGCGAAGGCTACCTGCTGAACAATTTCCTGCCCTTCCGCCTGGGGGAGATCGGGCGCGCCTTCCTGCTGGGGCGCAAGACCGGGCTGGGTTTCCTGGAGGTGCTGCCAAGCGTCATCATCGAGCGCGTCCTGGACCTGGCATTCGCCGCCGCCATCCTGCTCTCGGCGGTCCCGTTCGTGGTGGGTGCCGCCGCCGCCGGGCAGATCGCCCTGGTGATCGGGGTGCTGGTGCTCGCCGGGCTGGTGGTGCTCTACCTGCTGGCGCGCAACCGTGAATGGGCGCTGCGCCTGTTCGCCCGCCTGAGCGCCCGGCGCCCCAACCTGCAGGCGCGCGGCGGCGAGTTCCTGTCCTCGCTGTTTACCGGGCTGGCGGTGCTGACGGACGGGTGGTTGTTCGTCAAGGTGCTGGCGTGGATGACCCTGAACTGGGCGGTGGCGTGCGTCCAGTATTACCTGTTGATCCGGGCTTTCTTCCCGCAAGCCCAGCCCGCCTGGGCGCTGTTCGGGCTGGGGGCGGTGGCTTTTGGCAACGCCATCCCCTCGCTGCCGGGCGCGGTGGGCACATTCGAGGGGGCGCTGGCGGGTGCGCTGACGATCGTCAGCGGGAATGAATCCGCTTCGCTGGCGGCGGCGCTGACCGCCCACCTGGTCAACTATCTCCTGACCGGGGTGATCGGGCTGGCGGCGCTCTCACGCGAAGGCGAGACGCTGGCGGGCATCTACCGGCAGCTGCGCAGGCGGCAGGATGAACCCGCGCCGCCCGAGGCGCAACCGAAGGAGTGAACCACATGAGCCCCCATTACTTTGTTACCGGCGGCGCCGGTTTCATCGGCTCGAACTATGTCCACCGCCTGCTGGGACGCGGCGAGCAGGTGACCGTGTACGACAATTTGAGCCGCGCCGGCGCGCAGCGCAACCTCGACTGGCTGCAGGCAACCCATGGAAAGAATGCCTTCCGCCTGGTGGTGGGCGATGTGCGCGAGGCGGCGCGGCTGGCGGAATCCTGCCGGGAGGCGGATGTCATCCTGCACCTCGCCGCGCAGGTGGCGGTGACGACCTCGGTGACCGACCCGCGCCCGGATTTCGAGATCAACGCATTGGGGACCTTCAACGTGCTGGAGGCGGCGCGCCTTTCGGGGCGCAAGCCCGCCGTGCTGTATGCCTCCACCAACAAGGTCTACGGCGGGATGGAAAATGTGGCGGTGGTGGAACGCGCCACGCGCTGGGAATACGCCGACCTGCCGCACGGCTGCCCCGAGAGCCAGCCGTTGGATTTCCATTCCCCTTACGGCTGTTCCAAGGGCTGCGGCGACCAGTACGTGCGCGATTATGCCCGCATCTATGACCTGCCGACGGTGGTGCTGCGCCAGTCCTGCATCTACGGACCGCGCCAGTTCGGCGTGGAGGACCAGGGCTGGGTGGCTTGGATGACCATCGCCGCGCTCACCGGGCAGGCGCTGACCATCTACGGGGACGGCAAGCAGATCCGCGATGTGCTCTACGTGGACGACCTGCTGGATGCCTATGATGCTGTTCTCTCCCGCATGGAGCATGCCCGCGGTCAGGTCTACAACCTGGGCGGCGGCGCGGACAATACCATGTCGATCTGGACCGAGTTCGGTCCGCGCCTGGAAAGCCTGTTGGGGCATCCGCTGGCGGTGGCGCGCCAGGACTGGCGCCCGGGCGACCAGAAGGTCTTCGTCGCCGATATCCGTAAAGCCGAACGTGAACTGGGTTGGAAGCCGCGCGTGGGGGTGGAGGCGGGGATGAAGATGTTGTTTGATTGGGTCGCGCAGAACCGGGCGTTGTTCGAGGCGGGTTAGACCTCGGAGTTGGTGCGCAGGAATTCGAGCACCTCATCCATCTTGGCGAAGGCGAGCGCGGTCACCGTATCTGCGCCGCCGTAATAGATGGCGATGCGCCCGCTGGGCTGGTCGTACAGGGCGGCACAGGGGAAGGCGACATTGGGGACATCCCCCACGCACTCGTAGAGCGTCTGTGGGGAGAGCAGGTAGGGTGCGCCGCGCCGGATGACCTTCCAGGGCTGGTCCAGGTCGAGCAGGGCGGCGCCGAAACTGTAAACGAATCCATTGCACGAGGTCAGCACGCCGTGATAGAACAGCAGCCAACCCTGCGGGGTTTCGATCGGCACGGGTCCGGCGCCGATCTTGGTGCTCTGCCAGCCGCCCCGGGTGCCCATGACGAAACGGTGCTCGCCCCAATGCACCAGGTCGGGGCTCTGGCTGAGGAAGATGTCGCCGAAAGGCGTGTGCCCGTTATCGCTCGGGCGGCTCAGGAGCAGGTATTTCCCGTTGATGCGGCGGGGGAAGAGCACCCCGTTGCGGTTGAAGGGCAGCAGGGCGTTCTCCAAAAAATGGAACGCCTTGAAATCGAAGGTGTAGCCGATGCCGATGGTCGGACCATGATAGCCGTTGCACCAGGTGACATAGTAGCGGTCTTCCAACCAGAGCAGGCGCGGGTCGTAGCGGTGCTCAAAAGGAGCGGGTTCGGTCTGGGTGTGGATCCATTCGATCGGCTTGTGCTCCAGGTCCCAATGGATACCGTCGCGGCTGGACCCGCTATGGAGGTTCATCTCCCGCTTGCGGTTATCACAGCGGAACACGCCGGCAAACCCCTCTCCGCAGGGCACGACAGCGCTGTTAAAGATGCTGTTGGCGCACGGGATGAGGTCCCTGGGGATGATGGGGTTGGCGCGGTAGCGCCAGACGACTTCGGAGCAACCGGCGGGGCGGTCTTCCCAGGGTATATTCGGCAGGGAGGTGGGGGAGGTCTGCATGCAGATCGATTATACCTAGTTTCACAAAGTAGTTGACTCTTGGGAAAAACGATGTATAATATTTTGTGAGAGCGCTCTCATTATAGCACGATATATAGAACAAATCAACTAAATATCCAGATATTCGATGTATATTGGTCAGTATTATTGAGAGCGCTACCAGGACCGGAGAAGACGAATTGTCATCCCTGACGCTTGAGGACATCGCACGACTGACCGGTGTCTCCCGCTCAACGGTCTCGCGCGTGGTCAACAATCACCCGCATATCCGTGAGGATGTCCGCAAACGCGTCCTGGATGCCATCCAGCAAAACGGCTACCATCCGCATGCCGCCGCCCGCACGCTTGCCTCCCAACGCTCGTCCATGATCGGTCTGATCCTGCCGCACAGCGTTGGGTTCTTTTTTACCGACCCGTATTATCCGCACCTGACCAAGGGCATCGCCCAGGCGTGCAACGCGCTCGATTACTCCCTGGCGCTGTTCCTGGCGGGCACCGCCGAGGACGAGGACAAGATCTTCCCGCGCGTGGCGCGCAAGGGCTTGCTGGACGGGGTCATCATCCAGTCCGGGCATCACGGCGACCAGTGGATCATCGGGCGGATGGTGGATGCGCGCATGCCGGTGGTGGTGTGCGGGCGCCCCTTCCGCTCGGACAACGTCAGTTACATCGATATCGACAACATCCATGCCGCCGAGCAAGCGGTCAGCCACCTCATCCGCCTGGGGCGCAAACGGATCGCCACCATCGCCGGTCCAGCCGAGAGTGCGGTGGGCATTGACCGCCTGGCGGGCTACCGCAAAGCGCTGGTCGAGCGCGCCGTTGCGGTGGATGAAGCCCTGGTGATCGAGGGGGATTTCACCGAGGCGGGAGGCTTCCTGGCGATGCAGCGGCTCCTGCCTGCCAAGCCGGATGCGGTCTTTGCCGCCTCGGACATCATGGCGCTGGGCGCCATGCGGGCGGCGCGCGAAGCCGGGCTGCGCATCCCGGATGATATCGCCTTCGTCGGATTCGATGATCTCCCGCTGGCATCGCTGGCGGATATTCAATTGAGCACCATGCGCCAGCCGGTGGTGCAGTTCGGCAGTCGGGCGGTTGAACTGCTGGTGGACCTGATCGAGAACGGCATTGATCCCCCTCGTCGTGTCATCATGGATACCGAACTGGTCGTTCGGGACTCGTGCGGCTTGAGCCGCAGATAATTGGATGCTTTCAAGATGGATTTTTCTTTCCCCTTATTGAGAGCGCTCTCATACAGATATCATCCGCGCGCCGCGTGGACAAAGGAGGTGAATGACCCGGGACGTTCCAAGAACCTCTTCAGCCTGTTCGTATTCGCTCATTTCTTAAAAGGAGAATGAAAGATGAAACGCATCTCATTACTTTTTTCCTTCGTGGTGGTCATGAGCCTGGTGCTGGCGGCATGCCAACCCGCCACCGAGGTCCCCGGCACCGATGTCCCCGATGTAACCGAGCCTGAAGTGACCGATGTGCCGGCAGTAACCCCCACGGATTACCCGCGCAACGAAACGCTGTACGTGAGCGGCGCGGCGTGGGGTCCAGCCAATGACTGGAACCCATTCATTACCTGGAGCAAAGCCAATACAACCGGCACGGTGGGTTTTGTGTATGAGACCCTCTTCGCCTTCAACCCGATGACCGGGGAACTGACCCCCTGGCTGGCTTTGGAGGGTGTATGGACCGATGCGGTCACCTACGACCTGACCCTGCGCGAGGGTCTCACCTGGAGTGACGGTGAAGCGCTGACCGCCGAGGATGTCAAGTTCACCTTTGACCTCGCCCAACGCATCGAGGCGATCTGGTTCAGCCCGGTGTGGAACTACCTGGACGGCATCACCGTCGTGGATGACACCCACCTGCAGTTCGCCTTCACCGATCCGCTCTACCAGGAATGGACCAACAACCTGTACAACATCGCCATCGTCCCGATGCACCTGTGGCAGGACCGTACGGATGAGGATATCACCGCCGGCGCGAACGAGAACCCGGTCGGCTCCGGCGCTTACCTGTACCTGACCCATAGCGAAGACCGCAATGTGTGGGTGCGCAACGAGAACTGGTGGGGCATCGAGGTGTTCGGTCTGCCGGGACCCAAGTACATTGTCGATATCCGCTTCTCGAGCAACAACATTGCCCTGGGCGCGATCATCAAGGGCGAGGTGGACCTGAGCAACAACTTCCTGCCGGGCATTGCCACGCTCTCGGAAAAGGGCTACATCGAGACCTATTATCCTGAAGCCCCCTTCATGGTCCCCGCCAATACCGCGGTCCTGTTCCTGAACACGACGCTGAAACCGATGGACGATCCGGCATTCCGCCGGGCGCTGGCTTTCGCCATTGATGTCCCCTCGATCGTCAGCGTTGCCTATGCCAACCTGGTTGCAGCCTCCAGCCCGACGGGATTGCTGCCGACTCTGAGCATGTATGACGACCAGGATGTGCTTGCCGAACTGGGCTACAGTTTCGACACCGACACAGCCAAGGCGATGCTTGCTGATGCAGGCTACGTGGACCTGGACGGTGACGGCTTCGTGGAAGCCCCGGACGGCTCGACGATCGCCCTGGAAGTGACCTGCCCGAACGGTTGGACCGACTGGATGGCAGCCATTGACATCATTGCCTCCTCCAGCAAAGCCGCGGGGATCAATATCACCGCCGCTTATCCTGATTACGGCGCATGGAACACGGCGCTGACCGAAGGCACCTTCCACATGACCCTGAACAACTGGGCGACGATGAGCAATACACCGTGGACGCTCTACAACCTGCTCTTCCGCCACCCGATCCAGGCTACCATGGGCTCGGGCAACTTCGGGCGCTATGACAGCCAGGAAATGTTCGACCTGGTCGATCAACTGGCGGCTGTGCCTGCCGATGATATCGAGGGCATGAAAGCGGTCTGCTCACAGATCCAGGAACTCATGCTCACCGAAATGCCCCTGATCCCGCTCTGGTACAATGGGCTCTGGGCGCAGTTCAGCACTTCCTCGTGGGAAGGGTGGCCTGTGGAGGGCTCTGGTTCGTTCGCCCTTCCATCCACCTGGAATGGTTACTGGCAGATGGGTGGTATGCTGACCCTGCTCGAACTGGTGCCGGTAACACCGCCGTAAGAGAAGGGGTAACTTGATCCAATGCCCCTCCTTCTTGTCAGGAGGAGGGGCAATTTCATCCCCGGGTCATCCGAAGCGGAGGCATTGTGCGGCGATACTTTGGCAGGAAGGTGCTCATCTACCTGCTCACCTTCTTCCTGGCGGTCACCATCGACTGGTTGATCCCGCGCTTCATGCCGGGGGACCCGGTGCAGAACATGCTGGCACGCGTGGCGTTGCACCCCGAAGCCGCCGAGGCACTGCGCAGTTACTTCACGCGTGCCTTCGGTCTGGACGTGCCCCTGGGACAGCAGTATCTCAATTTCTGGATCGCCCTGTTCCATGGTGACCTGGGCATCAGCGTCTACATGTTCCCCACGCCTGTTGCCGAGGTGCTCAAGCGGGCGGTCCCGTATGACCTTTTCCTGCTGATCCCTTCGATCCTTCTATCCTGGTATGCCGGCAACAAGTTCGGCGCGTTTGCGGCGCGTTCGAAATGGCTGGATAACACCATCTCGCCGCTGGGCTACATCCTGACCGCCACGCCGTACATGTGGCTTGGCATCCTGCTTGCCTGGTTCTTCGGCATCGTCCTGGGCTGGTTCCCGATCGCGGGGGCATACAGTTTCTCGATGGCACCCAATTTTTCCCTTGCATTCATTGCCAGTGTCTTTCATCACTGGTTCCTGCCCTTCGCCTCGCTCTTCCTGGTTGGATTCGGGGGCTGGTCGATCGGCATGCGCAACATGATCATCTATGAACTGGAGGCGGATTACTCCCACTACCTGGGGGCGCTGGGCGCCCCGAAAAAACTGATCCGCCGCTATGCCTTCAACAACGCCGTCCTGCCGCAGATCACCGGGCTGGCTCTGCAGCTGGGGGTCATCGTTGCCGGCGCGCTGGTCACGGAGGTGGTCTTTTCCTACCCCGGCATCGGTTACCTGCTGCTTGCCGCCATCCAGAACCAGGACTATTTCCTGATCCAGGGTTGTTTCCTGTTCATCATTGTCGGTGTCCTGCTGGCTAACTTCCTGATCGACATCCTGTACATCCTGATCGACCCCCGCACCCGCCGGGGCATGACCGGAGAGTCGGCATGAGCGCGCCGAAAAGGAAGTTCGAATCGCTCTTCTTCGCCCTGCGCAACAGGAAACTGCTGGTGGGTTTTTCCATCATCCTGGCATTCCTGCTGCTCGGTCTGTTCGGACCGCTGGCGGCGAAGTATGCCCCCTTCGATTATGTCTATCCGCTGGGGGCGGTGCCGCCTTCCTCCGAGTTCTGGTTTGGAACGACTTTCTTAGGACAGGATATCTTCTCCCAGTTCGTCCACGGTCTGCGGGCGACCTTCATCGTCGGTGTGATCGGCGGCGGGCTGGGCATGCTGATCGGCATCCTGGTCGGCTTTACCGCCGGTTACCGCGGCGGCATGGTCGATGAGATCCTGAATGCCTTCACGAATATCGTCCTGGTCATCCCGACCCTGGCGGTGCTGCTGATCATTGCGGCTTACCTGGATGTGCGCAGCCTGGCGACCGAGTGCATCTTCATCGGGCTGACCGCCTGGCCCTGGGTGGCACGCGCCGTGCGGGCGCAGACCTTTTCCTTGCGCACGCGCGAATTCGTGGACCTTGCCCGACTGAGCGGGATGCGTTCGCTCAAGATCATCATCCAGGAGATCGCCCCGAACATGCTGTCCTACCTGCTGCTCGTGTTCATCCTGCAGTTCGGCGGGGCGATCCTGACCGCCGCCACGCTGGATTTCATCGGGTTGGGACCGACGGACGCCATCTCGCTGGGCTTGATGATGCAGTACGCCGTCATGTGGGGTGCTTTGCCATTGGGCACCTGGTGGTGGTTCGTGCCGCCGGGGCTGGCGATCACCGCCATCGTCGGGGCGCTGTACAGCATGAATGTCGGTCTGGATGAAGTATTCAATCCCAAACTGCGCGAGATGTGATCCATGGGCTTAAGCGTTGAGAACCTGACCCTTTATTACCAGACCCTGCGCGGTGATGTGCATGCGCTGGAGAATGCCAGTTTCCAGATCGCCGGAGGCGAGATCATGGGGCTGGCAGGCGAATCGGGCTGTGGCAAGACCACGCTGGGGCACGGCTTGATCATGCTGGCACCGCCGATGAAGTACGTCAGCGGCAGGGTGCTGCTGGACGAGGTGGAACTGCCGATCTGGGACACCGTCCGCATGGATGCCTTCCGTTTCGATCACATCTCGATCATCCCCCAGTATGCCATGAACGCCATGAACCCGATCCGCAAGATCGGCAGGATGATCGCGGAATTGCTTGCCGCCCGCAAGGTGGACCACAAAGCGCTGATGCCCGAATTGCTGCGCAGGCTCGAACTGGTCAAACTGCCCCAGGATGTGCTCGATATGTACCCGATCGAGCTTTCCGGCGGGATGAAACAGCGCATGGTGATGGTGATCTCCTCGCTGATGGATCCCTCGTTGTTGATCGCCGATGAGATCACCTCGGCGCTGGATGTCGCCAGCCAAAAGGCTGTGGCAGAGATGCTGGTCGAATTCCGCAACCAGGAATGCTGCCGCAGCGCGCTGGTCATCACCCACGATATCTCCATCCTGTACCAGGTGGCAGACAGCATCATGGTGATGTATGCCGGGCAGCTGGCGGAGAAGGCGCCTACGGCGGAGATCATCCATGCCCCGCTGCACCCCTACACCCGGCTGTTGATCTCCTCCCTGCCCGAGATCGGGGTGAAATACAGTGAGCGGCGGTTGTCCGGCATCCCCGGGAAACCGCCCCTGCTGCTGGAGCCTCCGGCGGGCTGCCGCTTCCGGGAGCGCTGTCCGCTGGCTTTTGAGCGCTGCATCGAGGTCCCGCCTTTCGTGGAGGTCAAGAAGGATCATTTCATCGCCTGCTGGAAAGAAGGGGGCGCGCATGCTTAAACTCGAGCATGTCTCCAAGATCTACAAGACCGGCACCTTTGGCGGCAAGGAACTGCATGCCGTCTGTGATGTCTCGCTGGATGTGCAGGACGGGGAGGTGGTTGCGCTGATCGGCGAAAGCGGCAGTGGCAAGAGCACCATCGGCAAGATGATCCTGCGCCTGCTGTCGGTCACCTCGGGGACGATCAGCCTGGACGGCGTGGATGTTTCCACCTACAAGGGACAGGCGCTCAAGGAGTATTACCGCCGGGTACAGGGCGTCTTCCAGGACCCGTTCAGTTCCTACAACCCGATCTTCAAAGCCGACCGCGTCTTAAACATGATCCGGGATGAATTCCACCCGCAGATGGCGGTGGGCGAGTGGAATGATAAGTTGGATGCGGTGGTGAAATCGGTGGGCTTGAATCCCTCGCACGT
>JBFYSG010000065.1:0-2485 GCA_041301835.1 Chloroflexota bacterium
CGATCTGGCAGGTTCCAGGATGCGATCCACACCTACCAGCAGGCGGTTGCCATCGCGCCCGAGCGGGAGGTGTACTCCTACTACCTGGGTCTGCTCTTCGCCGTGGAAGGACAACACGAACAGGCGGTGCATGCTTTTGAGCGGGTGCTCGAAATGAACCCGGACTACATCCTGGCGCACGGCGCCCTGGCGGGGGTCTATCACCGCATGGGTCTGGAGAACAAAGCCAACCACCACATCTCCATCGCCCTGCCCAGCATGAACAACGAGAGCGCCTACAACCGTGCCTGCTTCTACGCCATCTGCGGGGATAGCGAGCACGCCCTGGAATGCCTCCAGGATGCGCTCAAGAACAACGACACGACCATCGAATGGATGCGCTCCGACCCGGACCTGGACCCGATCCGAACCGACCCCCGCTTCCATGAACTTCTCACAGCAGCCTGCCAGCCTCTGCCCGAGCGCATACCCGATATCTTCTCGAGCGGGCTGGAAACTGTCCAGAACCGGCTCCTGCCGGTCTTGAATCAATCCCTGGTGAGGTGAAACCATGTCGATCACATTGGTGCTTAACGTCCTGCTCGGTATCTTCTTCGCCTGGTCGCTGCTCAGCCTTGCCGCGATGCAGATCCAGGAGTGGCTGGCTGCCCGGATGCAGTGGCGTTCCCGCATGCTGGAAAAGACCCTCGGCAAACTGCTGACGGACGTCACCCTGGTGGACCAGTTCTACAATCACCCCCTCATCCGCGCCCTCTACACCGGCAAGGACAACAGCGATAAGCCGTCCTACATCCCTGCCAGTCAGTTCTCGCAGGCGATGATCGACATGCTCACCATGACCGGCACGGAGGCGTCCCTGCTTCAGCAGCAACTGTATAAACTCTACAGCCAGTCGCAGCGCCTGTCCCGCCGCAAGCGTCTCGAGGCGCGCCGGCGCATCAGCGTCATGCTCGGCATGGTACGCAAGGCGATGGTCTCGGAAGCCGGCGAGGAGTCCTATGCCGCCCTGCTCGACACGGTGAAGAACGACCTGCTTGCCATCGGGCGGGATATCTCGCGCCTGCAAGCCCCGGTGGAGACCCTGTTCGATACCGTGCGCCTTCAGAAGGAGCAGATCAACGACGCCCTCGCCAGGTTATCCCTCAAGACGGAAGCCTCCGAGGACCAGGTCGTGAACAAGATCCAGGCTGGCGTCACCGCCCTGAGCATCACCCACCCGCAGTTGAAACAATCGCTGCAGGCGATCCTGAACAGCCTGCCCCAGACGGTCTGGCAAAAAGCCAATGAACTGGACCTTATCCGCACCAACATCGAGGATTGGTTCAACAACTCCATGAACCGCCTGACGGGCTGGTACAAGCGCCGCTGTCTCATCACCACGCTCATCGTAGGCATCCTGCTGGCGCTGGTCATCAATGTCGATTCCATCAACCTGACCACCCGCCTGTGGAAGGAACCCGACCTGCGCCTTGCCATCCTGGACCGGGTCGAGACCATCCTCACCGACGACTCCACCGCAATCGAGACCAGCCAGTTGGCTTTTATCAACCAGCAGTTTTCCGACATCAGCCTGCCCGTGGGCTGGTTCGGCTCGCCGGTCACCCTGGTGGATGATCCGGCTGGTTCCCTGCCTTACGCCTGCACCATCTTCCCGAACCAGGAGAACGAGGTCTATGGGATCATGGTCGCCTCGCAGTGCTACCCGATCATCAATGCCCCCGCGGTCACGGACCCCACCGGATGGCTGATCAAGCTGGCGGGCATCCTGCTCTCCGGCATCGCCGCCAGCCCGGGCGCGTCCTTCTGGTTCGACCTGTTGAAGAAGGTGATCAACGTGCGCCTGTCGGGCATCAAGCCGACCGAAGCCGGCGCTTCCGTCGGGTGAACGGATGCCCATGTTATAATCGTGCCTGGTCATCACAGCCGGGGGCGCAAGCCCCCGGTACTTTTTTATCCTCCCCTTCTCCTCTCTCCCGGTGCCTATGAAACCTACCCTGCGAAAGATCATCGACACACACGACTACTGGCGCGTGCGGCAGTTCCTGCGCGAGGTTTTCCTGCTCAACGGGCGGCGGGAACATTCCTGGCATGTTGCCCGCTGGGATTACCTGCAGTGGCATTTGATCGCCAATTGCCAGGTCTGTCCTCCGCTGGAGCAGGTGACCTCCATCTGGGAGACCCCCGGCGGGCAGATCGCCGCCGTCCTGCACCCGGTGGACCCCGACGAAGCCTTCATCCACATCCACCCGGAATTTCGCAGTGCGGCATTCGAGGCGCAGATCATCACGCATGCCCTGCAAACCTTCGAAAACCGCCTCCCGGATGGTACGCGGCGCCTGTATGTCCCCGTAGATGAAGACGACCAGCTGCGCAAGGACGTGCTTGCCCGACTGGGCTTTACCGGCAGAGGAAATCTCGGATTTGAACATTACCGCGACCTGGACGACATCCCCGCCGTCGAGGTGGCGCCGGGATACTGTGTGCG
>JBFYSG010000066.1:0-8401 GCA_041301835.1 Chloroflexota bacterium
GACCTTCCTCAAACTGGGTGGCTCGTTGATCACAGATAAAACCAGCCCCTATACGGCACACCCCGAGCAGATCGAGAGGCTTGCAGCGGAGATCGCCACTGCCTTGCACGCCGACCCCGAACTCCAGCTGGTGCTTGGACACGGTTCCGGTTCCTTTGGGCACCAGGCGGCAAGCCAGTTCGATACTCGCTCGGGGGTTTCAACCCCTGAAGAATGGCGGGGCTTTGCGGAGGTCTGGTACCAGGCATCCGCGCTCAACCGGTTGGTGGTTGAAGCCCTTCACCGCGCCGGCTTGCCAGTCATTACCATCGCGCCCTGTTCCAGCATCACCGCACACGACGGCAAGGTATTGGTCTGGGACCTGTACGCGCTGCAAACCGCCCTCGCACACGGCTTGATCCCGGTAATTCATGGCGATGTCGTCCTGGATGATTTCCGGGGCGGGACCATTCTCTCGACCGAGGATCTATTCGCACACCTAGGTCCCCTCCTTCACCCGCAGCGGATATTGCTCGCAGGGCTGGAACCCGGGGTCTGGAAGCAGTTCCCCGCCCGGAATGCTCTCATCACTGACCTTTCGCCTGCCAGCCTGGCACAGGACCTTGCCGCTCCAGGTCAAGCCGCTGGTTCGGATGTAACCGGTGGTATGCAGGCGAAGGTCACCCAGATGTTAACGCTGGTCGGGCAGGTGAACGGGCTGGAAGTGCTCATCTTTTCCGGCGAAACGCCAGGGAATGTTCTCAGAGCGCTTCAAGGGGAAAAACCGGGCACGCGCTTGCATCGTTGACATCCCATCTGCAGCGCGAGAAACACACCCACCGTAAAAAGGGAGCTTCATGTTCTCACGTCAGGAATTGGAAGAGATCGAACATCGCAGTCTGGCGCCTTACGGCGTCCGCAGCCGCGATTCGAAAGGCCGCGCCTACCCGGACAGCCAACCGGATTACCGGACCGCCTACCAGCGGGACCGGGATCGCATCCTGCACACCTCCGCTTTCAGGCGGCTCGAATACAAGACCCAGGTCTTCATCAATTACGAAGGGGATTACTTCCGCACCCGGCTGACCCATACCCTGGAGGTGGCACAGATCGGACGGACGATCGCCCGCACGCTCGGGGCGAATGAAGACCTGGTGGAGGCGATCTGCCTGGCGCATGACCTGGGGCATTCCCCTTTTGGGCATGCCGGGGAATCCACCCTGGCGAAACTGATGCAAGATTTCGGCGGCTTCGATCATAACCGCCAATCCCTGCGCATCGTTATGGAACTAGAACAGCGCTACCCGGAATTCCCCGGCTTGAACCTGACCTGGGAGGTGCGCGAGGGCATGGTCAAGCACGAATCCGAATACGATGTCACCGATGCCCGCGATTTCGACCCGGACCTGCGCGGCAACCTGGAGACCCAGATCTGCAACTTCGCCGACGAACTCGCGTATACCACCCACGACCTGGATGACGGGCTGCGCTCGGGCATGATCACGCCGCAGATGCTGGCAGGCATCGCCCTCTGGAACGGCATGGTCAAAGCCCATTCCTGGCAGGGACCGGTGCTGCAGGAGCTGGAACGCCACCAGATGATCCGCCACCTGGTCGGCGAACTGGTCACCGACCTGGTCGGCGCGACCGATGCCCGGGTGCGGGAGAGCGGTGCAGCCTCTCCGCTGGACATCCAGAAACTTGCCACCAATGTCGTTGGATACAGCGACGGGATGGCTGAACAAAACAGGGAGTTGAAAAAATTCCTGTACACCAAACTTTACCGCCACTTCCGGGTGGTACGCATGCAGGTCAAAGCGGAGCATCTACTTACGGACCTGTTTGAAGCCTTCCATGCCGAGTCTCTGACCCTCCCGGATCACGTCCAGCAATGGATCGAGGATCGAGGCTTGGAACGCACGATCTGTGACCACATTGCCGGAATGACCGACCGCTATGCCATCGATGAGCACGCCCGCCTGCACGACCCGTTCCTGAGACCTTGAAAACAGGGTGACCCATGCCTGAAAAACAATATCTGACCGCTGAAGGCGCCGCCAGGATCAAAGCTGAACTTGAGCAATTGACCAGCGATGACCGGCTCGCCCTCTCCAAACGCCTGCGGGATGCCATACAAATGGGCGATCTCTCCGAGAACGCCGATTATCACAAAGCAAAAGAAGACCAGGCATTTCTGGAAGGGCGCATCCAGGAATTGGAAAACCTGCTTCGCAATGCTGTCGTTATTGAACCCTCGAACGCCCCCCGGGACACGGTTTCGATCGGCGCTCGGATTACTGTACAGGAAGAGGATTACGAACCCGAGGTTTTCTCCATGGTCGGCGCCACGGAGGCTGATCCTCGGAACGGGAAGATCTCCTACGAATCCCCCATTGGGAAAGCCCTGATGGACCATCGGGTGGGTGACCAGGTGGAGGTGCAAACACCGGGGGGCACGACCCGCTTCAAGATCCTCAAGATCGAATAGATCGGGGGAGATAGATGACGGTGTAAAAAATTCGGGCGGTCCGATTGGACCGCCCGTGATCTTGACCTACTCGGGTACTATTTCCTTGGGCCAGACCGCCAGTTCCAGCGTCAGCCTTTCCATGTGGCTTTTTTCCGGCAAGGGCTCCCCGGCATATTTCATTTCGGAGACGACTGCCACTAGTTGCAGGGCCTTGGTCTCAAGCACGACCTGTTTCCCGGGTTCCAGCAGGAACGGCTCGCCCTTGGCTTCCAACCGCTGGAAGGTGGCAGGATCATTGTATGCATGGGCGCTCATCAGCACCTTGGTGACCGTCTGGATGTCGTTCTTATCGAACAACCAGACTTCGAAAGCGGTGACTTTCTTGGGTTCGCCCACCCCGATGGTTTCCGAGATGCCAATGCCGCATTCGCCCAGGAACTCGCCGGTCTGGGCTTCGATACTGAACGAGTCATCAAAGAGATCGTCGCCCAGGACATACGTGGTCATGAACTGCGCGATCGGTGCTTCCTCTCCCATCGCTTCGTAGTTGGTCATCTGGGTCTGGCTGGTCAGGTTTTGTGCCCGGCGGGCGGCTGAATCATCGCTCGTGAACCGCCGGAAGAGAGGCAGGATGTACTTGAAAAGGAAGAAACCCACGGCTCCTACGAGTACCAGGATGATGACGATGATGGCGATCTTGGCTGTGGTCGTCGTTCCCGGCTCGGCTTCCGGGGTTGCCGGCTCCCCGCTCACAGCATTCTCGACCACATCCTTGAAATTCAGGATCGCGTTCGTATCCATGGAACCGGGATTATCAAGGATCGCAGCGAGAGCGGTTGGACCCAGGTCCCCAAGCGCCTGGTAGCGCTGAATGGCGATCTCGTTGTCATTGCTTAACCGGTGGGAGTCGATCGCCATGCGCAGATAATCGGTGGCGTAATCTGCATTCAGGTAGGAAGGATCGGCATCTTTCCATTCCACAGGCCACGCATACCAGCCCAAAACCACCAGCCCAAGGAACAGGCCGGCGAGAAAAGCCAGGAGTGCGGCAACAGCGGGTTTTTTTAAGAGGTCGAGACCTTTCATTGGATTCTCCTTCCGGCTTCCTGCGTTACAACGAATTATACAGCAAGTTGACCTGCCTTACACAGTCTTCATCAGGTACATCCAGCGCTCGGATTCATCCACAGATTGGCGCTCAACGATCTCAAAATACCTGCCAAATGCCGCCTCGAAATCCTCCCGCTGGTAACCGGGGAAGATGTCTTTGCGGCTGCGCAGTAATCTCTGCACCTGGGAATCGCTCTTGGGAACGAATTCGATCACCAGCCATGTGCACCAGCCTGCCAGCGTCTGTGCAATGCGTTCGAAGGGTAGATTATTAGAGATCGCCAGGTGATGGATGATCGCCAATGCCAGGACCAGGTCAACCGGACCGCGCTGACCCAGGGAAGCCCGCTCCAGGTTATCCCACCCGATCGCCGGGCTGGGATTGGTGAGGTCGAGCAGCAGCGGCAGGATGCGCGTCTGCTTGTCTGCGCGCACTTTCTTCCAATTCTTTTCCACCGCCTCCGGGTCGATATCCCAGGCAACCACCAGCCCGGAATGCTGCGCGGCTTCCTGTGAGAAGATGCCCATGTTGGCACCCAGGTCCCAGGTCACTTTTGGGGCGACCTTCCCGGACCAGGCATTCACAAGCCGCTTTTTATGTTCGAAAGCCGCCTCGGAATAATTGGTGCTCTCATAATAATCCCCCCATTCTGTACCGCCCGCTTTCCAGGTCAATTTGCGGATTACGGCTTGCAGGCTTTCGATCAAGCCGATCAGCGCCTGCTTGCTCATGGTACGTCCGTGGCGCGCCTCGCTCAAGGCGGTTTCCGAGTAGCGCTTCTGGGCGCTGGCGTGCAGGTGGATATGGGTGGCTAAGCCCAGGTTCCAACGGGTCCGCCCAGGCAGGAGCCTGCTGGCAAGATCCAGCGGTATCCCATCGATGAAAACCCTGAGCAGTTGAGCCAGGCGGATATCCCGGTATGCCCCCAGCGCCAGTGGGGCAAGGAAATGCTGGCAGAATTGACGGTACGCCACCCAGGGCTCACCTTCCACGTAGGTCTCAAAGGAGAGCGTATCGATCAACACCGCCTTGCCCTTATGGAACTGGATGTTGTAGGCGCTGGCGTCCTTGAGCGCCATGCCAAATTGGAGCGCGGTTTTCTGGATTAACAGGGTCGTCAGCGCGGCGGATTTCAACTGCCCGAATGACCATTCGTATGGATATGTGATGAACTGGATCCGTTCGGGGCGCAGGATCTTGTGGGCGCCGGGCGCAGCAGGTTCCACGTCCAACGCCTCATGCGGGATGAGCCTGCCGCCCTCGACCAGTTTTTGGTAGAGCCCGGAGCTCATCAGCCGGTCATACTCAGGCGCATAGACCGTGTTCACCTGGCGGTAGAGTTCGCCATCCCGCGTGAACAGGAATCCGCTGGGGTCGCGGAATGAGGCGCTGAGATTATTCGTCTTCGTTTTCATCATCGGTCAGTTCTTTGTTCTTCTTCCTGTTGAAGAACCGTTTGAGTTTCGCCCACTGGGAACCGATGGCGATGCCGAGACCCGCCAGACCGGCGATCAGCAGTTGGATCAGGAAACTTCCAGAACCGGGGTCCAAATAGAGCATGATCATTGTTTACTCCTGTGTTTCAGGGATTATCGTTTCGAGCAGAAAACTTTCTTCGCAAACCAGGCACTGTGCTTCGCGTTTATTGGCGATCACCAGCATGCCTTTGCATTTCGGGCAGGGTTGGGCAAGCGGTCGCTTCCAGGAGGTGAAATCACAGTTCGGGTAATTGTTGCAGCCGAAGAAGATGCGCCCTTTGCGAGTCTTCCTCTCGACCACATCCCCGCCGTCCTTGGGACAGGTCACCCCGATCTTCAACAGGAAAGCCTCGGTATGACGGCATTCCGGGAACCCTGCACAGGCAATGAACTTGCCATAACGCCCGTAGCGCAGCACCAGATCCTTGCCGCAATCCGGGCAGGCACGACCGATCGGCTCGGGTCCTGTCTTGGTGACGGGCATCTCTGCCTGCGCCCTGGCAACCGTCACAGCAAAGGGTTTATAGAACACATCCATGATCTTGGTCCAATCAGCCTTGCCCTCCGCCACACGATCCAGGTCCTCTTCCATCCGCGCCGTGAACTGGTAATCGATGATCTCTGGGAAATAATGCACCATGAGATCGTTGACCAGGATGCCGGTCTCGGTGGGGATCAGGCGCCGATCCACCCGCTCCACATACCCACGCTGCTGGATGGTCGAGATGGTTGGCGCATAGGTGGAAGGTCGTCCAATGCCGTATTCCTCCAGGGTTTGCACCAGGCTGGCTTCCGAGAAGCGCGGCGGAGGTTGGGTGAAATGCTGTTCGGGGATGAGCCGCACCAGTTCCTGCTTCTGTCCTTCCGCCACCGAAGCCGGTATGCGGACGTTCATTTCATCCTCTTCCTCGGTCTTCTTGTCTTCGTTCTTCGCTTCCTCGTACACGATCAGGTATCCCGGGAAGCGGACAGCGGAACCGGAAGAGCGGAATAAGTAGGTGTGATCCTTGCCGCTCCCAGTGACCTCCACCGAAAGCGTGTCATAGACGGCGGCTTCCATCTGGCATGCCACGAACCTCTGCCAGATGAGTTGGTACAGTTTGAACATGGCAGGTTCGAGGAATGGCTTCATCTTGTCCGGATCGCGCAGGGCAGAGGTCGGGCGGACGGCTTCGTGAGCCTCCTGGGCGCCTTTGGATTTTGTCTTGTATTCCAAAGGCTTTTCCGGCAGAAAATCGTTCCCGTAACGCTGGCGGATATAATCCCGTACCTCGTTGACCGCCACCTCGGCAATATTGGTGGAATCGGTGCGCATGTAGGTGATCAGACCGGTGGTACCGCCTTCGCCGATGTCCTGCCCTTCGTACAGACCCTGCGCCAGACCCATGGTCCGCTTGGCGGTAAAACCCAGTTTTCTGGAGGCTTCCTGTTGAAGCGTGGAGGTCGTAAAGGGCGCTGAAGGACGGCGTCGTCGTTCGCCGCGCTTGATCTTGCTCACCACGTAAGGCGACTGCTCCATGTCGATCAGCAGGGGTTTGACCAGGCTTTCGTTGCCCAGTTCGGGGTCCTTTTCATCGATCTTGGCAAGTTTTGCCAGGAAGGTAGCTTTTTTCTCGCTTTCCGGTTTGAATTCAGCACCGATCGACCAGTATTCCACCGGGTTGAAGGCATCGATCTCCGCCTCGCGCTCCACGATCATGCGTAATGCCACCGATTGAACCCGTCCCGCAGAAAGACGCGAGCGAACCTTCTCCCACAGGATCGGGCTGATGCTGTATCCCACCAGGCGGTCGAGCACGCGTCGGGCTTGCTGGGCATTGACCAGGTCCATGTTGATGGCGCGCGGGTTCGCGAACGCCTCGTTGATGGCATGGTCGGTGATCTCGTGGAAGACCACCCGTTTTGCCAATTTGGGCTCGATCGCAGCCGCTTCCATCAGGTGCCAGGAGATCGCTTCCCCCTCGCGGTCCGGGTCGGTCGCCAGGTAGATCTCGGCACTTTCTTTTGCCAACTGCTTGAGTTCCTTGACCACGGCTTTCTTTTCGTTGGGCACCCGATATTTGGGTTGGAAGTTGTTTTCCACGTCCACCGATAACTGCGAGCGCAGCAGGTCACGGATGTGTCCGACGGAGGCTTTGACCGTATAGCCCTTACCCAGGAAACGACCCACCGTTTTTGCCTTGGCAGGCGACTCAACGATCACCAGTTTCCCGACCCGGTTGGCAAACCGCTCCGGTTTCACCATGCCCGCATGCGCCTCCGTCTTGCCGATCCGGTAGAGGCGTGTCCCGCACTCGCCGCACGTCCCGCGGGTGACTGGTGATCCGGCGGAGTTGAAGGTCGCTTCCGGGTTTTGAATTTCCCGTTTGGTGCGGCATTTCATGCAATAGGCTTCCATGATACCTCCTATAAATATCTTTCCCGCTTGGTTTTTTCCAATTGTCCGATCACCTTGCGCACTTCCTGCGTCTGGTCGCGATGGCAGATCAGCAGGGCATCGCCCGCATCGATGATCGCGAGGTCATCCACGCCAATGGTAACGATGAACTTGTTCCCGGAGGAATAGACCAGGGTGTCATGGGTCTCCATGGAGAGGTGATCACTGTTGATAACCACATTTCCATGTTCGTCCGCAAGCAGGACATCGAAGAGGGAATCCCATGAACCCACATCGTTCCATTCCAATCCGCTGGCTGGCAGGACAGCTACATCGCGGGCGTGTTCCATCACGCCATAATCGATCGTTATCGCCTTTACCTGCGACCATTCATCCGCCAGCACCCTCCCGCGCTGCGGCGTTTCCCAGGCACGGTTGATCTTTTCAAGGGCAGTGGAGAGATCCGGCAACAGCCGGGCGATCTCTTCAAGGATGCGCCCGGTCTGCCAGATGAATATGCCGGCATTCCAGGAATGATCTCCTGCCGCCAGCATCTGTCGGGCAGAGGCTTCGTCCGGTTTCTCGGTGAACCGCAGCACGCGATAGACAGGGTAGTTAAAATTCCCGTCGAGGTGCGCTCCTTGCTGGATGTAGCCGTATCCCGTGGAGGGAAAGGACGGTTTGACACCGAGCGTGACGAGAGGTCCTTCCAGGGCAACCTGCACGGCTGCCCGCATGACCAGCCGGAATACATCTTCATTACGGATGAAATGATCGGAAGGCAGCACCATCATGATGGCATGCGGGTCGCGCCTCTGCAGGATCATTCCTGCCAACCCGATCGCAGCGGCGGTGCCGCGCGGCTGAGGTTCAAGCAGGAAATTCTCCTCGGGTATCCCGGGAGCCTGCCCTCTCAAGTGGGCGGCTTGTTCATCCGTCGTGACGACCAGGATGCGCCTTGTCGGGATCAATCCGTCCAGCCGCCT
>JBFYSG010000067.1:0-6318 GCA_041301835.1 Chloroflexota bacterium
GGGTCAAACTCGAACTGGTGGTGGACCTGCCGCGCCCGCGCCGCGACGAGATGCGCTACACCGCCGCCTTTGGCAAACTTGCGCACCGCTTGAAGGAAGCCATCGAATAAGCCCTGCCGCAGGGCAGGCAGGTGGGAATGTACCCGTGCGTATCCCCCCGAACCGGATGTGCTTTGATCTACTTTTGATCTAACGCGGGAAGATCCAGCCCAGCGCCGCCAGCGGTATGAAGATCAACAGCACCACCGCGCCGCCGGTGATCAGTCCGTGCCCCTCGCGTTCGTCCACCAGGCGCAGGGCGGGGTAGAGCCCCTCCAGTTTCCAGCGCGGTCCCCCGAACCAGGTGAACGCCAGCCCGCCCAGCAGCCCGCCGATGTGACCGAAGTTATCCACCCCCGAGGTGGTGAAACCCAGGAACAGGTTGATGGCAGCGATATAGACCAGCCCCAGCAGCGAGCGGCGCACCCCCTCGCCCAGCATCTTACGGTTTTGGAGCAGGAAAGCCCCCTCCGCGGCGATGAGTCCGAAGACGGCGGTGGAGGCGCCCAGCGAGGGGTTGGGGGTCAGCAGGAACGAAAAGATGTTGCCGGCAAAAGCCGAGAGGAAATACAGCACCAGGAAGCGCCCGCGCCCAAAGCGGCTCTCCAGCCCGCGCCCGTAGACGAACAGGGCGTACATGTTGAAACCGATGTGCAGGATCGAACCGTGCAGGAAGACCGGCGTCACCAGGCGCCAGAGTTCACCGGCGCGGATATGGGCGTTGATCTTCATGCCCAGGGCGGTCACCAGGTCGAAGCCCAGCAGGTATTGACCTGCCAGTTGCAGCAGGTAGGTGAACACGGTCAGTGCGATCAACGCGTAGGTCAGGTACGGCTTGACCAGCGGCAGCGCCAGCCGCACCGACTGTGGGCGGGCATATTCGGGCTCTTGCAAAGGCGAGGGGGTCATGTCCATTTTGTACCTATAAAGAGACCTTGCGGGGCGCAACGCGATGATGCTCGGCATCGATGATCGCCAGCGTGGTCTTCACGGTATCCTCCAGGCGCCCATCGGCATTGATGACCACGTAATCGAACTCCGCTGCCCGTTTCAACTCCTGGCGGGCGGTGGCAATGCGCAGGCTGAGGTCCTCGGGCGTATCCGTGCGGCGCGCCTTCAGCCGCTCGACCAGTTCCTCCTCCGAGCGGGTGGTCAGAAAGACCAGCACCGCTTCGGGCGCCAGTTTGCGCACCGTCGCCGCGCCTTGCACGTCGACGCGCATGATCACGTCCTTGCCGGAGGTGAGCGCCTCGCGCACCTGCTGCTTGGGGATGCCCTTGTAATCGTTGTACACGATGGCATACTCGATCAGCTCATCCCCCTCGATCATCCCGGCGAAGGCTTCCTTGGTGACGAAGAAGTAATCCACGCCGTGGACCTCCTCCGGGCGGCGCGGGCGTGTGGTGGCGGTCACCACAAAATGGAAGGGGTGACCGCTCTGCTTCAACGCCTGCACGACGCTGTCCTTGCCCACCCCCGACGGACCGGAGATGATCACCAGCAGAGGCTGGGGATTATACAGGTTGAAATCCGGGTCGCTCATGCTTCAATTGTAACAGATGAGGTCCTGCGCACCCCGGCAGGCGGGCAGGTTCCGGTATAATGCGGTCATGCCGCACTACGATTTCACCTGCCAGGACTGCGGGAAGGGCTTCGAGGTCTTCCTGACTTACGCCGCCTACGGCAAACGCCGGGTCAAATGCCCCGCCTGCGGTTCAGGCGCCACCCGCCGGCGGCTGACGCGCGTCCGCCTGGCAAGATCGGATGAGGCACACCTGGATTCGCTCGCCGGCGACTTCTCCGACCCCGCCGCACTTGCCGGGCTGGAGGACGACCCGCGTGCCATGGGGCGCATGATGCGTAAAATGGGTTCCAGCATGGGGGAGGCGCTGCCCCCCGAGTTCAACGAGGTGGTCGAGCGCCTCGAGAAGGGGCAGAACCCGGAGGAGATCGAGGCGGACCTGCCCGACCTTGGCGCGGCGGCAGACGACCTGGAGGGCTGAAGCCTCGTCCCCACAGCAACAACGCACGCGCCGGCATCAACGCCGGCGCGTGTTCATGAGTGCAGCAAACCCTGCCAGCCGAAGCAGTCTGCTAGCTTCCGCCCGTGATCTGGTTCGCGGCGTTCTTGATGGCGCGCAGCTTGCCCAACTGGTCGTGCCAGAAATTGCTGCCCGCGCTGGCAGCAAGCCCGGTCAGCACCAAGCCGCCGTACTGCGCCACCGGGATGGTAAGCGTCTGCTGGACCTCTTCAGGGAACAGCCCGCCCAGGATGTCGAAGGTGTTGATCTTCAGGAGGATGGCGATCAAAATGCCGATCAGCGCCGACAGGAGCCGCAGGATGGTGATGCGCGTCCGCTCGTCCACGTTATACTTGGTGCGCAACGCCGACATGTAGACCGCCAGCTTGGTCTCAAGGTCATCCATCGGTTTCGTGATCCCCAGCCCCTTTGACGTCTCGGCGGCGATCGTTTTGATCTTGTCCACCCGTTCGTTGACATCCGCGATGACCACGTTGTATTCCTTGGTCAGGTTGGCGATGGCGTTGGCGCTGGCGCTTGCCGCCATGGTCGGATCATCGGGAAGCCAATCCTTGATGTCCTTCAGCGCTTCGTCCGGGCTGACCTTCTTGCTCAGTCCCTTGAGCCAGGTGATCGGCTCCAGGATGGTCTCGACGCTGACCGCCAGGACAAGCAGGACGGCGAAGTAAGCGCCCAGCACACCCAGGATCTGGGTCAGTTCCTCCATATCATCCTCCTTTTTGAGCAAACGTTGAATATAGTATAGCACGCCTGAGGAAAATCGCGCACGCGAAAGACCGCGCGGCTCCAATCATCTGCTAAAATGGTACAATGAGGCTAGCAATTGGATCTGTATGAATTCAAAAAGGAGAAAAAATATGAAACTGAGCGATATCGAAGGGATTGGCGCCTTGTACGAGAAAAAACTGAACAAGGCAGGCATCCGCTCCACCGACGCACTGCTGGCGAAGGGCGGCACCCCCAAGGGGCGCGCTGAACTTGAAAAAGCCACCGGCATCGGCAGCAAACTCCTCCTGGAGTGGGTCAATCACGCCGACCTGTACCGCATCAAGGGTGTTGGTTCCGAATACGCCGACCTGCTCGAAGAAGCCGGCGTGGATACCATCGTGGAACTCGGTCAGCGCAAGGCAGACAACCTGCACAAAGCCATCCTTGCCGTGAACGCCAAAAAGAAACTCGTCCGCCGCCCGCCGGCTGCCACAGTGGTCGCCGACTGGATCGCCCAGGCGAAGAAACTGAAGCGCGCCGTCCAGTACTAGAGCCGGGCTGTAAGCCTGTCTGGATCAATAAAAAACATCCCGAAGTTGATCTTCGGGATATTTTTTTGGGAATTTCCGTTGGTTACAGCCTGGCTCACGCCTCGGCATGCTCGAACTGGCTGTTGTATAACTCGGCGTAGAAGCCCTGCTTTGCCAGCAGTTTCTCATGCTTGCCCTGCTCGACGATATCGCCGTTGTTCATCACCAGGATCCAGTCGGCATCCCGGATGGTGGACAGGCGGTGGGCGATGACAAAAGTGGTCCTGCCTTTCATGATCTCCTTCATCGCCTTCTGGATCAGGATCTCGGTGTGCGTGTCCACCGAACTGGTGGCTTCGTCCAGGATGAGGATGTTCGGGTCTGCCAGCACCGCCCGGGCGATGGTCAGTAGCTGCATCTGCCCCTGGCTGATGTTGGTGGCTTCCTCGTTCAGCATCATCTGGTAGCCGTCGGGCAGTGCCCGGATGAAATGGTCGGCGTGCGCCACCTTTGCCGCCGCGATCACTTCCTCGTCGCTGGCGTTGGCGCGCCCGTAGCGGATGTTCTCCATGATGGTGTTGTTGTAGAGCCAGGTATCCTGCAGCACCATGCCGAACATGCAGCGCAGGTCGCCGCGCTTGAGCGTGCGGATGTCGTGCCCATCCACCAGGATCGCCCCGGCGTTGACATCATAGAACCGCATGAGCAGTTTGACCATGGTCGTCTTGCCCGCGCCGGTGGGACCGACGATGGCGATCTTCTGCCCCGGCTCGGCGTAGAACGAGAAATCATTGATGATGATCTTGTCGGGGCTGTAGCCGAAATGCACGTTGCGGAAATCCACCCGCCCCTCGAAACCGGTCACCGCCACAGGGTCAGCCACATCGGGCTCTTCCTCCGCCTCCCCCAGGTATTCGAAGACGCGCTCCGCCGAAGCGGCGGTCTGCTGCAGGACGTTGGATATGTTCGCCAGCTGCATGATGGGCTGGGTGAACGAGCGCACGTACTGGATGAACGCCTGGATATCGCCGACCGTGATCGTCTTGCGGATCGCCAGGTACCCCCCCAGGATGCTCACGCCGACATAGCCCAGGTTGCCCACGAAGGTCATCACCGGCATCATCAACCCCGAGAGGAACTGCGAGCGCCACGCCGAGGCGTAGAGCGTGGCGTTGATGCCGTCGAACTTTGCCACGCTTTTTGCCTCTCCGTTGAAGGCTTTCATCACCAGGTGCCCGCCGTACATCTCCTCGATGTGCCCATTCACATGCCCGAGGTAATCCTGCTGCTGCTTGAAGTATTTCTGCGACTGCTTGACCACCAGCGCGATGATGACCAGCGAAAGCGGCACGATGGTCAGGGCGACGAGCGTCATCATCCAGTTGATCGAGAACATCATCACCAGCACGCCCAGCACCGTGGTCACCGAGGTGATGATCTGGGTCAGGCTCTGGCTGAGGGTCTGGTTGACCGTGTCCACATCGTTGGTCAGGCGCGAGAGCACCTCGCCGTGGTTGGTGGAGTCGAAATAGCGCAAGGGCATGCGGTTGGTCTTCTGCACGATGTCCTTGCGGAACTGGTACGCGATGTCGGCGGCAATGCCCGACATGATCCAGCCCTGGATGTATCCGAGGACCGAGGAGAACAGGTAGAGCGTCAGCGTGAACAGCAGGATGTTGCCGATGTAGGCAAAATCGATCCCGGCGCCGGAGCCGCTGATCTGGTCCATCACCCCCTCGAACAGGCGGGTGGTGGCTTTGCCCAGGAGTTTGGGTCCCACGATGGCAAAGATGGTGGAGGCGATGGCGATGACCATCACAATGGCGATCGATACCCGGTACTTGCCCAGGTAGCGGATCAATTTGAGCATGGTGCCCTTGAAATCGCGCGCCTTCTCGCCTTTCATCATCGCCATCGGACCGCCGTGACCCATCGGACCGCCGCGCGCCGGTCCGCGCCCCATGGGGCCCGGTCCCGCTGGACCCGGTCCCACGGGAGCCGGTCCAACCGGACCGCCGCCCGGGGTTTGTGCGCGCCCGCCTGACCCGGTTTGTGTGTTGTTGGGTGTGCTCATGCCAGTTCCTCCCGGCTCAGCTGCGAAAGGGCGATATCCTGGTACACCTCGCAGGTTTCCATCAGTTCGCGGTGTGTGCCCTTGCCCACCACCTTGCCTTCGTCCAGCACGATGATCTGCCCGGCGTTCTTGATGGTCGAAACACGCTGGGTGACGATGAACACGGTGCTCTCGCCCGTCTTTTCCTTCAACGCCCGGCGCAGGGCGGCATCCGTCCTGAAATCGAGCGCCGAAAAACTGTCGTCAAAGATGTAGATCGGCGGCTTTTTCACCAGCGCCCGGGCAATCGACAGGCGCTGCTTCTGCCCGCCCGAGACGTTGGACCCGCCCTGCGAGATCTCGGCGTCCAACCCCTCCTCGCGGGAGAAGATGAACTCGCTCGCCTGGGAGATATCCGCCGCCTCCTTCAACATAGCCTCGCTGGCGTCCTCGTCTGCATAACGCAGGTTGCTCTCGATGGTGCCGGAGAAGAGCATGCCCTTCTGCGGGACGTAGCCGATGCGGGCGCGCAGGTCATGCTGCGTCACGCTGCGGATGTCGATGCCGTCGATGAGGATCGCGCCGCCGGTCACATCGTAGAAGCGCGGGATCAGGTTGACAACGGTCGACTTGCCCGAACCGGTGGAACCGATGAAGGCGACCGTCTCGCCCGGCTTGGCGGTGAAACTGATGCCCTCGATCACGTCCTCCTGGGCGTTGGGATAGCGGAAACGCACATCCCGGAATTCCACCAGGCCCCGGAAAGGCTCGGGGAAGGTGGCGGGCTGGGGCGGGTCGGTGATGGTCGGCTTGCTCTCGATCATGTCGGCAATGCGCCCTGCCGAGATGGAAGCGCGCGGCAGGATGATGAACATGACCGACATCATCAGGAAGGCGAACAGGATCTGCATGGCATATTGCAGGAATGCCATCATGTCGCCCACCT
>JBFYSG010000068.1:0-3049 GCA_041301835.1 Chloroflexota bacterium
GCCCGGTCCCGCCCCCCGAACGCGCCCGGTCGGCTTTGTAGAAACGCTCAAAGATGCGCTGCAGATCCTCTTCGGGGATGCCGGCGCCGGTGTCGCGCACCGAGAACCTGATGAAGGCGCCATCCGCCGCCGCCGACAGGCTCACCGCACCACCCGGGCGGGTGAACTTGACGGCGTTATGGATCAGGTTGACCAGCACCTGCTCCAGGCGGGAGGCTTCCGCCCGGATGGCGGGCAGGTCGGCGTTGACATCCATCTTGAGCGCCAGCCCGGCACGCGCCGCCTGGGCGCGCATCCGTTCGGCGGATGATTCGAGCATGACAGCCGGGTCCACCCGGGAGAATTGCAGCGGAGCTTGCCCCGATTCGATGCGCGACAGGTCGAGCAACTCCTGCGCCATCTGGGTCAGGGCATCCACCTCGGTCTCGATGCGGCCCAGGAAACGCGGGGCGACTTTGGGGTCCTGCAGGGCGCCGTCGCGCAGGGTCTCGGTCAGGGCTTTCAGCGAGGCAAGCGGGGTGCGCAGTTCGTGTGAGATGTTGGAGATGAAGTCCCGGCGCACGGTTTCCAGGCGGTGCACCCTGGTCAGGTCCTGCGCCAGCAGCAGCGCCCCGCCCGTGTGGATGTCAGGCAGGACGAACAACTGCAGGAACTGGTGGCTGGCAGCCAGTTCCACCGTTTCGCTCTGGGCTTCCCCTGTCTGCCGGCAGCGCTGCCAGGCGTCCACCAGCTGGTACTGGCGCAAAACATCCACCACCCGGCGCCCGGCGGCATCCTTGACCGCGAACATGCGTCCGGCAGCCGGGTTCATGAAGGTGATGGCGCCCTGCGCGTCGGCGATCAACACCCCGTCGGTCATCTGCTCCAGGATGGATGCCAGCCTGGCGCGTTCCAGCTCGACAGACGCCAGCTGCGCCTCGTAGGCGGCTGCCAGTCCGTGGACGGCGTTGGAGAGGTCCTCGATACCCGGGAGGTCGAGCGGCAGGCTGGCAAATGGCGCCCCGCCGCCGGCAACCTGCCGGAGCGTGGACTGGTACTCGTCCAACCTGCGGCGCAGGCGGGCAGACCGCCAGGCGAAACCGCCTGCCAGGAGGAGCAGAACAAATGCCAAAACACCCAGGATCCAATCCATGCGCCTCCATCTCCCGGCAGTCAGCGCTGCGCCCGGAGGCGCGCTTCAGCCTTCGAAGCGATACCCGCCGCCGCGCACCGTGATGATGCGCTCTGGCACCGCCGGGTCTTTTTCGATCTTCCGGCGCAGCCAGCGCACGTGGACATCCACCGTGCGGCTGTCGCCGGTGTACTCCCAGCCCCAGACGCGCTGGAGGATGAACTCGCGGCTGAGCATCTTACCCCTGTGCTCGGCGAAGAATACCAGCAGGTCGTACTCCTGCGGCTTGAGCGCCAGCACCTCGCTCCCCAGGGTGGCTTCGCGCCGGTCCATGTCGATGGTCAGGTCGCCGAAGGTCAGCCGCTGCTGGTCGGTCAACGGAGCGTTGACCCTGCCCAGCTCCTGCCGGATCAATTCCGTGCGGCGCAGTTGGGCTTTGACGCGTGCCAGCAGTTCGCGCATCGAGAAAGGCTTGGTCAGGTAATCGTCCGCGCCCACCTCCAGCCCGACCACGCGGTCGATCTCGTCGTCGCGGGCGGTCAGCATCAGGATGGGGACATTCATCTCTTTACGCAGGATCTTGCAGACCTCGAAGCCATCCAGCCCGGGGAGCATGATATCCAGCACGATCAGGTCCGGGGGTCGGGCGCGCGCCGCCTCGACCGCCAGCCGCCCATCGCCGACCGCCTCGACCTGGTAGCCCTGTTTCTCCAGGTTGTACAGCAGGGTTTCCTGCAGGGCAGGTTCGTCTTCCACCACCAGGATCTTCTCAGCCATGCCGGTAGTGTATCATAAAGGCTGGCGCATCGCATCCGCTCTCCCCATATTCCCAAAAGAAGAAGTACAATGACCGCATCGTGAGCCTCGGGGGGTGACCCGTTGCTAGAAGACATCCGGCAACCCTGCCGTTGCGCGGGTGTTACACTTTGCGTATGGATGCCAGACCGCGCCCACCCGAATCTGAGATCAGGCTCCTGAGCGATGCGCTCATCCTGGAGATCGTCAACGCCATCGGCTTGCCCAAAACCGAACGGGTCAGCCGGCTTTTCCGCCCCCTCTTCCATAAACCTGCCGACCGCCTCGCCGTCATGGGCGCCACCGCCGACCGCATGATCGCCACGGACGGATTCCCTGCCGCGGCAGCCTGGATGCTGGACCATTGGTGCAGCCGGGTCAGCGCGCATGGCACGCAGACCATTCCGCCCGCCGGACCCTTGCTGGTCATTTCAAACCACGCCGGGTCCTATGACACCTTCCTCCTCACCGCCCAACTGCGCCGTGAGGATCTGAAACTGATCGCCAGTGATGTCCCGTTCCTGAAGAACCTGCCCCACGCCAGCGAACACCTCATTTTTCTATCGGAGGATACCCGCGACCGCATGACCGCCGCCCGGGCAGGGATGCGCCATCTAAAGGATGGCGGCGCGCTGCTGCTTTATGGCACCGGGCTGATCGACCCGGACCCGGAAGTGTACCCCCACCCGGAAGCGTGGATCGAAAAATGGCTGCCGTCCATTGACCTGTTCCTGCGCGCTGTCCCGGAAGCCAATGTGCTCCTGTCCATCGTCAGCGGCGTGGTCGCCAAACGCTGGGCGCATCATCCCATCACGCGGCTCATGCGCATCGACTGGCAGCAGCGCCGCCTGGCTGAGTTCAGCCAGGTGATCCAGCAGTTGTTCTTCCCCGGTCGCCTGTACCTCCAGCCGCACATCTCCTTTTCCGCGCCCATGCGTGTGGATGAACTGCGCCAGGACAGCCAGGGCGACCGCCTGCTGCCGGAGGTCATTGCGCGCGGCAAGACCCTGCTGGCGGAACATATCGCCCGGCTCGCGGCGCAGGATGGCTGGCTGCCAGACCGCTCGAGCCCTTGATCGCGTCTACGCCCGTTTGCCGTACCAGAAGCGCTTCCAGTCACCGCCGCTGGTCTGCAAGGCGATG
>JBFYSG010000069.1:0-4476 GCA_041301835.1 Chloroflexota bacterium
TCCCGGATGAAGCAGGGCATCTTTTCGAAGCCTTCATTACCCCATTTGTCCAGATGCATATATGCCGCCAACCGGGTGTGGCCAAATGCGAGCTGGTAGTTCGAGCCGTTCTTCTCGAGGCGTACCGTCGGCGGTTGGAGCAGCCCATTGCGCTTGATGTTCTCCGCCAGCTCCGCCACCACGGCAGGATCTTCCGCCTGCCGAACCTGGTACGGGTTTGCGACAATCAGATCAATGATGATCAGTTCAGGTTTCTCGTTCATGTTTATTTTCCTTCCTGTCTTTCAGCAATGGTCAACAGGCGGTGATCATTCGTGACGATCAGGTTCCCCTTTGCCGGGTGATGGAAGCGCGTCCCGGGCGGGAATTTCCCCAGCGAGATCAGTTTCCCAACGCTGTTGCCAGCAAATTTCTGCCCGACATACTCCGGGATGGCGCAAGCAGTCACCAGGTATGACCGGACCTTCGGCACACCTGGCAAACCAGGTCTCGCCTTCTGCGCCGGTTGCTCTTTCCTCTCCCGGGGTTTGTACGTCCTGCGCAGCGGTTTCGTCGTCTGGATCAGTTCTTTATACCCATCTGCCTTGAGCACCTGGTGTTTCCCCGGTTCGGGCAAGGCTGGTTGCTCCGCACCTGCGGGCAGCGCTTTCATGTAGTCCTTGGTGAAGATATCCTGCAGCGCCCAGATTGCAGGCATGTTCTCCGATTCGATCACCACCACCTGTTTCACTTCCACCTTGCCGCCCCCGGTCAGTTTTTCCAGTCCGGCTGCCAGCAGCACCAGCCCTTCCAGGTCTGCCTGCCCCGCCGGGATTTGAATGCTTGCCATGTCTCACGCTCCTTTCTGATAAGGTGCTTTCTTTGCCTTCTTGTCCTTCTCCGCCTGGACGACTTCCTCGCAAGCCTTGCAGATCAGGTACAGGCGGTAGCCGCGTTGGCCGTTGCACAGAACCGGCTTCCTCCCGCCCGCCGGGACGGTTTTGTTACAGCGTTCACATCGCAGAGGCTCAGCCATCGTTGCCTCCCTGGTCTTTTTCTTTTTTCTCCCAGTCCTCTGGCTGGGTCCGTTTCACCTCCAGGCCTGGCAGGTTCGGCTGGCACGGGATGATGCTCAGGTCCACCTTGCCTGCATCCTTTTCCACATACTGTGCCAGCGAATACGCGGCATCCTGGCTCTCATCGTTCAACGGAAGGGAGAAGGTCAGCTTGATCTCGCTGTCTGCGAAATCTGCCTTCACCCCGGTCACCTTGCAGCCCATGAATTCCATGTCAGCCTCATTTCCACCACTGCCCGCAAGTCGGGCAGATCTCCGGGTGAGTGGGCGGCTCAGGATCCGCTGGCGGTTCGGGTTTTGTCCACCAGGGCTTGTAGATCACGTTCACGTCCGCCACCTTCTTGAGCGCCGGGTGCCCGGGGATGGCTGTCGTATCCACCCGGGCGGTGAACTGCCAGGCGACAAAATCGCTTCCCCACGGCGAGAGCATCCGGTTGTAGGGCTTGCCGTCCAGCGGAACCAGCCTGCCGTCCTGGATCTTGGTCAACAATTCGGTCAGCCGCGCCCCGGTGAAAATGGTGGGTGGAACCGGCATACCGGCGATCCAGTTGTCCAGCGGCCACTGGCTCAGGAAGAATGGATACTTCTTCGCCCACGTCGCCGCCCCCCCGCCGATCTGCAGCCAGAAAGCCGGGTAGGTGTACAGGAAGGGCAGATGCCCGGCCACCCGCGAGATCTCGTACATCCAGGAATCGAACGCCAGCAGGCAGGCGTTTCCGCTCTTCCCGTCCGTCGTCTCGAAGTCCAGGCACAGGCGGTCGTTCGGCGCATGGCTGACCCTGGACCAGATCTCCAGCACGTCCTGCGCCTGCAGGATCGCATTCCGATTGCAGCGGAAGAAGTGATATGCCACCCTGGGCCTGCCCGCCGCAGCCTCCCATTGCACCCTGAACGCCGGGTCTTCGAAGGCGCCATCCACCAGCCTGCCGTTGCGAACGATCTGCCCACCTTCCGAGATCTTGATCGCCGCCACCTCGATGCCGATCTTCCGGGCTTTATCCCAGTCGGTCGGGCGGTCGTACACCCACTTCCCGTTCAACCATCGCCGGGCATCATAATGGGACACGTCCATCATCAACGGATACATGTTTTTCTCCTTCGCTTAAAGCAATCCCTGCTGCACCGCTTCGCCAAAGCGCTCGCGCGCTGCTTTCAGCAATGCCTGCCGGGTCTCATTCATATCGGCGATCTTCGCCCCGAACTCCAGGCGGTCGAACTCGCGGAACTCCTCCAGCGTCTCCGCCAGGTAGTACCCGCCGTCCTCGCCGGGCATGGCGCAGATCAGCCAGCCATCCCGCCGCAGTCCCTTGATCTCCTCGCGCATCGTCCGCTCGCTCACCGGCCAACCCAGGGAGACCAGGGTCTGCCGTAATACAAAGCGCCCGATCGCATTCTCCCGCCCGATATGGAAACGCAGCACGCTCATCAGGGCGCGCCGCGTGTTCGGCTCCATTGTGTTGATGTCGTCGATCCGGGGGGTCGTGCCGGTTGGATTCATAGGTCACCTCCTGCTTGCTCTTCCTCCGGAAGCGGGGTGCGTTTTGCATGGGCGATCATCAGCGCCATCGCCCGCCGCATCTGCTCCTCGTTCCGGATCCAGTACAGTTTCAGCCGGGTCTTTTCCCGCTGGATGGTCAACGCCGCTAAATTCGCCTGGCAGGTGATCGAGATGTGCATGATCTTGTTCATTCTCCTCGCCCCTATGGAACTGCCGGAATGTAGGTTACTGTGGAGGTGCACCCGTCGCGGATGCCTGCCCGGTCCCAACGGAACTTCGGCGCGATGAACCCGGTGATCACCTGGGTGGGACCGGTGGCGTTCCCGACGATGATCCCCATCCACAGGTCGGTGTCTGCCGCCTTCCCCTCTTCCACCGGGCAGATGTACTTCACAACTCCTTTTAATGGGCAGGAGTAGATCACCACCGGGTTGCACTTGCCGAACTCGATGAACGCCGTGATCGCCGCTACGTCCAGTCCCAGCCCCACCTGTTTCTTTACCGCGTGGTCCGTCAGCACCATCAGGTCCGCCCCCGCCTTCGGCAGGCAGGTCACTGCCAGCAGCAACCCCGCCGCCAGTGCTAGAAACATGAAAGCCGGAAAGGCACGTGCCCCAGCCTTCATGGCTCACTCCGAATGATGAATTTCACGTCAATATCGTCCAGAGGGCGGTTGAGAATTCCCACCAGCAGGCGCCTGGCGCTCAGCGTGAACCGCTCCCTCAGCCAGTCCCGGTTGAACTCCGTCTCCGTCACGACGGTGATCACCCGATCCCCTGCACCTGGCACCGCGAACGTATCCATCAAATGGAACCTGTAAAACCTCCTGGAGAGCCTGTCTTCCTGTGCGGAGTAATAATGCTTCACCACTTCCCAGGCTTTCTCCGGGCTGATCCCGGCGAAGCCGGTCACGTGTGCCCGCGGCTCCCGCTCTTCCTCTGCGATCAGGTCGATCTCAGGCATGGCTCTCCTTCTCGGTGATCCGTTCCAGTTCGTGCAGGGCGTCGCTCGCCTCGGCGTTGGCGTTGGCGATGCGTGCCAGCAGTGCCCGGGTCATCCCCGGCTCAGGCGCCTCTTCCAGGATGCGCCGCAGCGACTGCCGGATCACCCGGCTCGCCTCGCGTGCCCGGGCGATCTCCGACCGGTAGGCGTACCCGCCAACCTTGCGCGCGCTGAAGGGTCACTCTCCACCCTCGGCCGGCAGGCCGTTCATGTCCATCGGGGTGCACGGCACGATCAAGCCCTTATTGATGTCCACCAGCCAGCCGTTCATGCTGTACGGATAGGGGAATGATCTTGACACCCGCCCGTTCATGTTGAGCGCCCAGCCATTGATGCCGGGTTGATCTCCCGGGTGGAGGTCGATCTCGATCACCGTCGCCGGCGCCTGCAGCACGATCGGAGCCGCCGGTCGATCCGGGGCGATCGCCAGGATGATGAATCCCGCCGCCAGGCACGCCTGCCCCCACAGGATGAAGAGCAGCAGCGCCACGCTCAGCCAGCCCTCGATCGAAGGCTTGTACTTCAGTTCCATCAGTTCACTTTTGATTGCGGTCATTCAGATCTCCTTCCATCCATTCCGGCGCCGGTTGCGCGCCGGTTGACAACCTTTCCTTGCTTTCACTCGCCAGCCTGGGTATGCTGGCGGCATGTCTCAACACCCATGCCCGGCCTCGGGCATCTCCGGCACCCCTACAAGAAGACCCGCTGTTTCATTCGTGGATCCCATGGGATCCACCGGTCGGATCATCGCCTGGGCGAACAGCAGCTCCACCGTCCCTGGCAGCGCCGAGCAGATCGCCACCTGCGGGTTGCCCCACAATTCCCAGCCTTCCCCCAGCATGTTGTTCACTTCCTTGCTCAACACGAGGGCTTCGTTTCGCTCGACCAGTTTGTATTCCCACTTACCCATGCCACGCAGCA
>JBFYSG010000070.1:0-3644 GCA_041301835.1 Chloroflexota bacterium
CCCCGCTGGCATGGGCGCGATCGCCCGCCAGGGTCAGCAGGATGGTTGTCAACACGAGGGCATGGACCAGCACCCGCCCGATCCTTTGCCTCCAGCCCGTGGTCGGTTTCGTCCGCACGCCTGCTCCACGCAAGCCTCTCCTGGAATGACCTGTGCCTGTTACATTCGTGAACATACTGCACCTGATCCTATTCTGGGCGTGAAGCGTTCCTGTATGCGGGCGCTGCCTTGAAAGAGGGCAGAGAGTTCTAGAGTGACCATAACGGCAGCTTTCTGATCGAACTGACCGAATTCATCCCATCGGTGGATAACACCTTCATCACTGTAAGCAGCAGGGGAAGATCGAGCGGTTTTTCCAGGAAGCCTATCGCTCCCTGCTCCCGGGCTTGCTTGTACAGCTCATTCTCCGCATAGGCGGTGATGAAAAGGAAGGGGACTTTGCCATGTTTCGAGACGGCAGCCTGCTGGAACCTGACACCATTCATACCGGGCATGCGAATGTCGCTGATGACACAATCAAATGCGCCTCTCTCCAACCGGCTCAAGCCTTCTTCGGCGCCTCCGGCGGTCTCGACCTCGTAACCGGAAGCGGTCAGAATATCCTGCAAGGTTGTGGACATGTGGGGATCATCATCCACGATGAGCACGCGCAGCAATTTCTTCATTCCTTGCCGCCTGAACTGGAATAAACCGTGCGCGCTTTCCACGATTGACAGGTCATTCGCTCATACTCCCCTGGAGAGGCAGGACGATGGTGAAGGTGGAACCTTCACCCAGCTTGCTCTTTACCTCGATCCGGCTGTCGTTGGCTTCCGCCAGTTTTTTACTGACCGCCAGTCCCAGCCCGATGCCCTTGGGTTTGGTGGTGAAAAGCGGTTCGAAGAGCTTTCCCATGTTCTCAGGAGTGATGCCCACCCCTTCATCCTTGATGGCAAGCGAGACCGTCCTTTTCGCCTGGATGGTGGAAACTGTCAGGGTGCCGCCGTCCGGCATTGCCTGGTAGGCATTGAGTACCAGGTTGCCCACCACCTGTTCGATCTGCTGGGTGTCGACAAAGACCTGCGGCAGGTCGGTCGGGATGGTCATCCGGACCTGCACGTTCTCAGGAGCCGGGAAGCGCGCCAGCACGCGCTCGAACAGTTCGTGCACTGCCACAGGCTCACGGTCGACCGACTTGATGCGGGAGAAATCCAGCAGGTCGTTGATTATCTTTTCGGCAGTGGTGGTTTCCCGCTTGATCATGCTCAGGTAATCTTTCACCTTCTTATCGGCTTTTGGCAGGATCATTTGCAGGTAATAGACCGCATTGTTGATCACCCCCAGCGGATTGCGCAGTTCGTGACCCACACCGCCAGCCAGCTGCCCGAGCGTTGCCAGTTTCTCCTGGCGCACAAGCGCTTCCTGGGCGTCACGCAGTTCGCCCGTGCGCGCTTCCACTTCGCGTTCCAGTCGCTCGTTGTAGTCCTGGAGGGCTTGTTCCGCACGCAGGTTCTCGGTGATATCGCGTGCCGAGGAGATGGCACCGATGACGGTGCCATCCTCGTCTTTCAGGTTCCGGCACCACCACGCCAGCAGGCGTTTTTGCCCATCCTTGCGGCGCTGCCAGCTTTCCACATAAATGGTATGCTCATCCCCGTTGAAAAGTGGCTGGACAACTTTGTAGGTATCCTGTACGCCCTCGAAATAATCGTCAGCCTTCTTGCCGATCACATCTGTGCCAAAAAAACCGATTCCGGCGGGATTAGCCCATGTATATACCTTTTCATTGTCCACTTCCATCACGATATCTGGCACAGCGGCAAGCAGGGCTTCCTGCCGGGCGGTCAGGGCGCGCAGGGTCTCTTCTGCCTGTTTCTCCTCGGTGATGTCCTGTGCCATGGTAAGCAAATAGCGTTCACCTGCCAGTTCGAAACTATCTACAGATATTAAGAGGTTGCGTAGTTCGCCTGATCTCCTGCGTAGATGCATCTCACTTTGAGTCTTACCCTTCTCACGAATAGAGTGAAGAAGTTTCTCCCTCTCCTCCGGGTATACCCAAAGGTTTAATTCCTCTACTTGACGACCAACTGCGTCCTCCCTTGATATGCCGGTGGTTTCCTGCCAGGCTGGATTGACATCGACCAGCCGGTTGTCTGCCAGGCGGGTCACTGCAATGCTTGCCGGGTTGGCGTGGAAGATGGAAGCAAATCGTTTCTCGTTTTCCACGAGAGCCGCTTCAATACGCTTGCGTTCCGTGATATCACGGGAGACACCGAGTATGCCGGTTGGTTTTCCCTGCTCGTTCATCAACCAGGTGACTCTGTTCTCCATGACAACGACCCCGCCGTTCTTATGGAAATACTCCATATCGATCGTCGATGTCTTATGACCAGGTTGGTCTGCATGCATAAGCTGGTCAAGCTCTTTTTCCAGGAGAGCCCTCGCCCGCTGCAATGATTCAGGCGTCAGCATTTCTTCCAGAGTTTGATGCAGGCGTTCCTCTGGCGTGAAGCCCAGCACTTGCTCTATGGACGGGCTGACGTAGGTGGTTTGCAGGCTCAAGTCGAGTATCCAAACGATATCGCTGATATTCCCGATCAGGGAGCGGTACTTCTGTTCGCTGATCTGAAGGGCATCCTGTGTCGCCTTTTGTTCGGTAACATCGCGAATGACCATGTTGGTGTGGATGCGGTCCTCATTTTCCTGGAATAAGGAACTCGATAACTCACCGATGAACTTGCTGCCGTCCGAGCGCACAAAGGTGAGTTCTCCGCGGAATCTGCCGGTTTGCTGGCGTTCCTCCAATGCCAGAGGAAGTCGGGGATCGGTGAGATCCACCATCCCATCCCGCCCAAGGCGGATGATCTCTTCCTCCGTCCTGCCAAAGAGCTGGCAGGCAGCCGGGTTGGCGGAATGGATCTTTCCATCCGGTGCGGTCAGCAGGATGGCATCGAGACTGGTCTCGAACAACATGCGGAAGCGCGCTTCGCTCGCCTTCAGCGCCTGCTCCGCCCGGCGGTACTTGACCTGGTCGGCGCGCAGGATGAAGAAGATCAGCAGCGTGCTCATCAGGACGAAAAGCCACCCCTTGAAATTCTGGACCTGTAGTTGCCAGGCTGGGTCTGTGACCAGCAAGGCGAGCAGCCGGTCAGTCAGGAAGATCCACAGCACCCCGAGCAGGGCATAGAGAAGGGGAATACGCCATTCGAGCCGGGACAAAATTTTGCTCATAGGTCATCCTGGTCAGTTCACGACATCCCAATAGCTGGAGTGAGGCAGGCAAGTATGGGGTTGGGGAGGAACGTCCGCCTGTTGGAAGCACGAGCGGCTGCAGACGTGTATCTCTATCATAGCGGACAACTACGGATGCCGATATCAGTATTTCTACGTAATTTTCAGTGCCATCTGGCTGTACAGCCTGCTTCCCTGCCCAAATATCCGTAGGTTTACGCTGCGGGATTACGTAGTCTGGCGGATGGGGTCGCAGGCTCTCCCGGCGTAGACTATGAGCGTACATTCAGGAGTCCATCCAATCCCGTAACCCACCGGGGCGTGGGATCGAGAAAGGCAAACCTGTCGAAAGGCAGGGACGCAAAGCCATGGGTCTACCGATGCGCCGCATCCATGACCGCCAGGCCGCCGAAAGCCACCTGACTGCTGTGCCC
>JBFYSG010000071.1:0-5316 GCA_041301835.1 Chloroflexota bacterium
AGAACGAACTCGAGGCCAAAATTGCCGGGCGGGTCTGCAAGCGGCTGGCGGTCAAGGCCGGACAGGTGCTCTCCCCCGAGGAACAGCGCGCCCTCTTGAACGACCTGGAAGCCTGCGCCTCGCCGCGCACCTGCCCGCACGGCAGACCGACCATGATCCACCTGCCGGTGGACATGCTGGAAAGGCAGTTCGGGCGCAGGGGGGCACGCTGAGTCCATACCCGGTCTGCTGAAAGGTAACCGCATGCGCGCCGTGTGGCTCGAAGATCAGGTCCTCTCGCTGCGCGACCTGCCCACCCCCGCTGGGGCGGGCGAGGCGCTCATCCGCATCCGCCTGGCGGGCATCTGCGGCACCGACCTGGAACTGGTGCGGGGCTATTACCCCTTCAGCGGCATCCCGGGGCATGAATTCGTCGGTGAGGTGGTGGAAGCGCCGGAGCCTGCCTGGGTCGGGAAGCGCGTGGTGGGGGAGATCAACGTCGCCTGCGGAACCTGCGAGCCCTGCCGCAAGGACCGCCCGAGGCATTGCGACCGACGCACGGTGCTGGGCATCCACGGTCGGCACGGCGTCCACGCCGAATACACCCGCCTACCGCTTGCCAACCTGCACATTGTGCCCGATTCGGTCCCCGATGAAGCCGCGGTCTTCACCGAACCGCTGGCGGCGGCGCTGGAGATCCAGGAACAGGTCCAGATCCTGCCCGGCGACCGCCTGCTGCTGATCGGCGCGGGGCGGCTGGGACAGTTGATCGCCCAGACGCTGGCGTTAAGCCCCGCCAGCCTGCACGTGCTGGCGCGCCATCCGCAGCAGAGCGCCCTGCTGGAAGGACGCGGCATCCACCTGATCGCCGAGGCTGAGATCCAGCCGCGCAGTTGGGATGTGGTCGTGGAAGCCACCGGTTCCCCTTCCGGTTTCGAACTGGCGCGCCGGGCGGTCCGCCCGCGCGGCACGCTGGTGCTCAAATCCACCTTCCACGGCGAGGTGGCGCTCAACTTATCACCGCTGGTCGTGGACGAAGTCACACTGGTTGGCTCACGCTGCGGACCGTTTGCCCCGGCGCTGCGTTTGCTTGAAAGACGGGCGGTCGACCCTGCCATCCTGATCGCGGAACGCCATCCCCTCGCCGCGGCGCTGCAGGCATACGAATCAGCCCGCCAACCCGGCAGGCTGAAGGTGCTGCTGGAACCCTGAAAGGGTCTCCGGCGCGCTAGGCTTTTTTATTCGGCAGGTGGACGGTAAAGGTGGTGCCTTCGCCCAGTTTGGAAGCCACCGAAATGCTGCCTCCATGCCTGGAGACGATCTGCTTGCAAATGGACAGCCCCAGCCCCGTTCCGGGGGCTTTTTCTTCGTAGGTGTACACGCGGTAGAATTTATCAAACAGGTGGGAGAGTGATTCCTCCGGGATGCCAAGACCGGTGTCGCGCACCGAGAGGGTCCAGCAGTGCGTGCCGGTCGCCGCGCTCAGGATGATGCTGCCGTTGGGCTTGTTGTACTTGATGGCATTGCTGACCAGGTTGTAGACCACTTGTTTGAGTTTATCGCGGTCCGCCTCCACTGGGGGGAAATCCGACGGGATCGCCAGTGAGATCTTGATATGGCTCTCATCCGCCTTGTTCTGCATCACCTGGACGCATTCATCGAGCATGGGGGTCAGCTCGAAGGTCGTCTGGCGGAACGGGGCGCGCCCGGACTCCAACCTAGCAAGGTCCAGGAAGGAAGATGCCAGGGTGTTCAGGCGCAGCGTCTCGGTGTGGATGTTGCGCACCATCTGATCGCGCTGTTCGGGTGACATTTCCGGGCGCAGGAGCAGGTAGGTGGCATTGCTGATGGATGCCATCGGGGTGCGCAGTTCGTGCACGAATTCGGCGACCAGGTCCGATTGCTGGAACAGGCGGGCATTCTCGATCGCCACCGCTGCCTGCGCGCCGAGCACCAGCAGCAGGTCCTGCTCCATCTCGGTGAAACAGCCATCCGGCTTGTTAATCGCTTCGAGCACCCCCACGACCTTGTCCTTGGTGATCAGCGGGACCCCCAGCAGGCACCTGGTGGGGAAACTTGTTTTTTCCTCCACCTGCGGAAAAAAACGCGCATCCAGATGGGCATCGTCCGTGCGGACAGGCTGGCGGTTGGTGACGATCCAGCCGGCGATGCTGCCTTCGAGCGGCACGGGCAAGCCGCGCATGGTTTGCAGATCGAGATTGGTGGCGACCTCAAAATTCAACTGGCGGGCGGCATCATCGTACAACAGGATGGAAGCCGCCTCGGCGCGGGTGATATCAGCGGCAGCCTGGACGATGCGCGTCAGCAGGCTATCCAGGTCGAGCGTGGATGCCAGGTCACGGGAGATATCGATCAAGCGGCGGTAATCTTCGACCTTCTTTTCCAGTTTGTTCATGGCACCTTGATCCATTCTCCGGTCCGGCGTACCCAGCAGGGCAGGTTTTATGATTTTTGCTTTTGTTTTTCCATATCAAGCACCCCCGCCGCCAGCTTGGTGAACTGCTGGGCGGTCAGACTTTCCGGGCGGGCTGCCAGGGCGGTGGTCTTCATGCGGGAAGCCAGGAAGAGCAGTTCGGGCGCGGGGGTAATGGCAACCATCGGCGCCTTGCCCAGTTGTTCCTGCACCTGCGCCCAGTTCAATTGCGTGTCCGAGCGGATGCGGTTGACCACCACGGCGACGGTCTGCTGGGGCGGCACGCCCAGTTCCGCCAGATCTGTCAGCATGGCTTTGGCATGCACGACCGAGTTCCCGACCGGTTCCACCAGCACCACGATCAGGTCGCAGGCGGGCAGCAGTTTCTGCGCCAGGGGGGTCAGTCCGGAACCCAGGTCGAGCACCAGGTATTTACCCAGGTAACTCAGGCGGTTCACCAGCGCTTCGAAAGCCTGCAGAGCATTCAAAAGCAGGCTGTCCTTGGGTTGGACGGAGCCCGCCAGCAGGTACAGACCGGTGGGATGGCTGAATAATTGTTCCTTGACGTTCTGGCGGGTCATGTCCGAAAGTTTGCCGGTGATCAGTGAGCGCAGCGCGGTGGGGGTTTCTTCGCCCATATCCGGACCGAGCGTGCCAACCCCGGGGCGCAGTTCCGCCACCACGACATCGGTCTTGGTCGCCTGGCGGATGGCATCCCCCAGGTTGACAGCCACGGTTGTCACCCCGAGCCCGCCGCGCACGGCGGTCACCCCGATGGTGTAGGCGCGTTTTTCGGTCGGCAGGGGGGTCGTGCCCGTGCGCCCCTTGAGCGAGCGCGCCAGCAGTGCCTTGACGTGGGCGCTCAATTCGGTGGGGTGGGTGGGCTTGGTCAGATAGTCATCCGCGCCCGCCTCGAAACCGCTGACCTTGTCATCCAGTTGGGTCTTGGCGGTGAACATCAGGATGGGGGTATTGGTCGTCAAGGGGTTGGCGCGCAGGCGCTTGGCAACCTCGTAACCGTCCATCTCCGGCATCATCACATCCAGCAGGATGAGATCGGGGTTTTCAGCCTCCGCCTGGGTCAGGCCCTGGGGACCGTTGTTGGCGGCAACGATCTGGTAACCCTGTTTCTGGAGCATCATGCCGACCAGTTTAAGGGTATCCACATCGTCATCAATGATCAGGATCTTTTCAGCCATGGCAACACCTCACAGGAGCACGGAACATACCCACAGTCTAGCATAAAGCGTCTTGCGAGGCAAGTTATATATAAAAATGGTGCCTCCGGCTCCCTTTAAGCCCCGAAACAGGCTGCCCGTGGTTCCCGATCTGCTCCCGGAATGGAGGCGGGGAATCGCCTGCATGTCTGCTGAAAATGCCCGAATGGTATAATTAACGTTTGCGCAGTTATCCCTGCCATAAATAAAACATTTGTGCTATAATTCGATCAAACCCACCTGAGAGGCATTCATGTCAGCGGACGTCATTCGCGTGGTCGGTGCGCGTGAACACAACCTAAAGAACATCACCGTGGAACTGCCGCGCGGGAAACTGGTCGTCATCACCGGGCTTTCCGGTTCGGGTAAATCCTCCCTGGCTTTCGACACCATATTCGCCGAAGGGCAGCGGCGCTACGTGGAATCCCTTTCCGCCTATGCCCGCCAGTTCCTGGGGCAAATGGACAAGCCGGATGTGGATTACATCGAAGGGCTATCCCCGGCGGTCTCGATCGATCAAAAGGGAACCAGCCGCAATCCGCGCTCGACGGTCGGCACCGTGACCGAGATCTATGATTACCTGCGCCTGCTCTACGCCCGCGTCGGCATCCCGCATTGCCCGGTGTGCGGGCGCGAGGTCGTCAAGCAGTCTGCCCAGGAGATCGTGGATGCCGTGGAGGCGCTGCCTGCCGGGACGCGCCTGCTGCTGCTTGCCCCGGTGGTGCGCGGTCGCAAGGGCACCTACCAGGCAGTCTTCGAGGAGATCCGCAAAGCCGGCTTCGTGCGCGCCCGCGTGGATGGGACCGTTCATATGCTGGACGAGGAGATCAACCTCGACCGCTACAAGATCCACACCATCGAAGCCGTGGTGGACCGTCTGCTGCTGGCAAAGGATGCCTCCAGCGAGGACCGCACCCGCCTGACCGATTCGGTCGAAACCGCGCTGAAGTTCGGCGAGGGCTACCTGACGGTTGCCCTGCTCCCGGCGCAGGGCGAGGCGAGCCAGGCGGAAGACTTGCACTTTTCCGAACACCTGGCATGCCCGGAACACGGCATCAGCATCCCGGAGATCGAGCCGCGCACCTTTTCCTTCAACACCCCGCACGGCGCCTGCCCGGACTGCCAGGGATTGGGCAACAAACTGGAGATCGACCCGGAGCGGGTGGTGGATCCGGAGCGTTCGCTCGAAGAGGGCGCCATCGTGGCGATGGAATGGAATAATTCCAAGGAAGACGGGGGTTATTACTGGCAGATCCTGAGCGCGGTGGCAAGCACCTATCACATCGACCTGCACAAGCCGTTCGGTGAACTCAGCCAGGAGCACAAGGAGCTGGTGCTCTACGGCACCAAGGGCGAGCGCGTGCGCGTCCATTACCACAACCGCGAGGGGCGCACGGCTACGTTCGAATCTGCCTTCGAAGGGGTCATCCCCGGCTTCATGCGCCGCTATCGCGAGACCAATTCCGAATACGTACGCGAGAAGATCTCGGAATACATGAGCGACCGCCCCTGCCCGACCTGCCAGGGCAAGCGCCTGCGCCCTGAAGCCGTGGCGGTCACCGTGGACGACGTGAACATCATCTCGGTCACCTCCTGGGCGATCAACCAGACCCTCGATTGGGCGCGCAAACTCTCCGCCAAGGATTCGCCCCTCACCAGCCGCCAGCGAGCCATCTCGGAGCGGGT
>JBFYSG010000072.1:0-3921 GCA_041301835.1 Chloroflexota bacterium
ATCATCTACCTTGCCGTCTGGCTCCACAGCAAGCGCGAGTACCTGCATGATATGCTGCTGGGTCTTGTGCCCCTGGCGCTCATCCTGGGGGGCATCGGCGGTCTCATCCTGCTGGAACCCGACCTGAGCGCGGCGATAACGATCATCATCCTGGGCGGCTTGCTCTTCTTCCTGGCAGGGGTGGACATCAAGCAGATCATCCTCATGATCGTGGGCGCGGCAGCCTTTGGCTGGCTGGTGGTGCAGTTCAGCACCACCGGGCACAACCGCCTGGCAGAGTACCTGATCGGTCTGAAAGACCCGCTGCAATCCAGCGACCATATGCTCTACTCGCTGGAATCGATCGTCAATGGCGGCTTCTTCGGGGTCGGGATCGGGAACGCCTCGCTGAAGGTGGAGGGGCTGCCCTTCGCCGCCACCGATAGCATCTTCGCGGTGATCGTGGAGGAACTGGGCTTTTTCGGCGCTTTCGCGCTGGTGGTCCTGTACAGTTTATTGATCTGGCGCGGTTTGCGCATTACCGAAAAAGCGCCGGATGCCTTTGGAAAGGTGCTGGCTGGAGGTCTCACATTCTGGATCGGCATCGAAGCGGTCATGAACATGGCGGTGATGGTGGGCTTGCTCCCCTTTGCCGGGAACGCCCTGCCATTCATCAGCGCGGGTGGTTCAAGCCTGTTATCAGTCCTGGCGGCAGTTGGTCTGCTGGTGAACATCTCACGCCAGGCAGGGCAGAAATCACCCGAAACGGTCGTGGAAGAACGGAGGTCTTACAGTGCGTCTGTTGATCTGCGCCGGGGGAACCGGCGGCGGAGTCTACCCCGCCCTCGCCGTCCTTGAAACGTTACGCCTGGAGCACCCTGAGGTGAACGTCCTGTGGACCGGTGGTGAAGGTGGCATGGAAGCCCGGCTGGTGGAGCGGGTGAATATCCCCTTTAAGACCATCCCCGCGGCGGGCGTGCACGGCGTGGGCGTGCGGCAGTTCCCCGGCAACCTGCTGAAACTGGCGCGCGGCGTGTCTGCCTCGCAGCGCATCCTGCGCGCCTTCCAGCCTGACGTGCTGTTCTTCACCGGCGGCTTCGTGGCGGGACCCATGGCGGTGGCGGGCAGGCGGGTACCAACCGCCCTGTTCGTGCCGGATATCGAACCCGGGCTGGCGCTCAAGTCGCTGGCGCGCTTCGCTGACCGGATCGCGATCAGCGCCGAGGAATCCGCAGCCTACTTCAGGCGGGGCACCCGCCTGACCTGCAGCGGATATCCCACCCGCCCCGGGCTGGCAGCATGGACGCGCGCCGAGGCACGCCGGGCGATGAACCTGGAAGGGGACCTGCCCGTGCTGCTGGTCGCCGGCGGCTCAAAGGGCGCGCGCTCGATCAATCGGGCTGTGCTGGCGCACCTGCCCGAACTGCTGGAGATGGCACAGGTGGTGCACATCAGCGGCGAACTGGACTGGCAGGAAGTGTCGGCGCGTGCTGCCGAACTCGCCCACCCGCGCTACCACGCCCACCCCTACCTGCACGAGGAGATGGGCGCCGCACTGGCTTCCGCCGACCTGGCAGTCTCGCGTGCCGGCGCCTCAACGCTGGGCGAATATCCGCTCTTCGGACTCCCGTCCATCCTGGTGCCCTACCCGTACGCCTGGCGCTACCAGAAGGTCAACGCCGATCACCTGGTGAAAAACGGTGCGGCGCTGCTGCTGGAAGACGGCAGGCTGGCGGATGAACTCCTGCCAACCGTGAAGAGCCTGCTCCAGCAGCCTGCAAAACTGGTAACCATGCGCCGTTCCGTCCAGGCGCTCGCCCGCCCCCAGGCGGCTTCAACGATCGCCAGCCTGCTGGTGGATCTGGCGGAAAAGAGGAGATAGAGCATGGTATCGCTGACTGTCGTCTTCTGGATGTACGTGATCCTCTTCGCCGTCATCGGCGGGATGCGCGGCTGGGCACGCGAACTGTTGGTCGCCTTCAGCGTCATCCTGGCGCTCACCTTCTCCACCCTGCTGGAGAACTACCTGCCCTTCATCCGCGACGTGCTCAAGCCGGACAGCCCGGTGCTCTACTTCTGGCTGCGCTGCCTGATCATTGTCTTCCTGGTCATCTTTGGCTACCAGACGCCCAATATCCCGCGCTTCGCTGCCAAGATGAACCGGGAAAAGATCCAGGATGTGCTGCTCGGGCTTTTCATCGGCGCTCTCAACGGTTACCTGATCGTCGGCACCATCTGGTTCTACCTGCACGAAGCCGGTTATCCCTTCACGGCCATCGCCGCGCCCGAGGCGGGCTCGCAGGTCGAGAAGGTCGCCCTGGCGCTGCTGCAGTACATGCCGCCCAAGATACTGGGCATACCCGGCATCTATTTCGCCGTCGTGATCGCCTTTATATTCGTGATCGTGGTGTTCATCTAAAAACATGGACCATATTCATTTGATCGGCATCGGTGGAAGTGGAATGTCAGCCATCGCCCGCCTGCTCCAGGAGAGCGGCTTCACGGTGAGTGGTTCTGACCGCGCCGAATCCCCCTACACACGCGACCTGGCAGCCGCCGGCGTGACCGTCCACATCGGTCACCAGGCAGGCAACGTGCAGGGTGCCGACCTGGTGGTGCGCTCCTCCGCCATCGCGGATGACAACATCGAAGTGAGCGCCGCCCGCAGCGCGGGCATCGCCGTCCTCAAGCGGGCGGAATACCTCGGCTCGCTGATGCAGGGCAGGACGGGCATCGCGGTGGCGGGCACGCACGGCAAGACGACCACGACCGCCATGCTGGCATGGGTGCTGACCGCCCTGGGACAGGACCCGTCATTCATCTGCGGTGGCACCCTGACCAACCTGGGTGTGAACGCCCGCGCCGGCAAGGGTGCCGTCTTCGTCATCGAAGCCGATGAATACGACCGCATGTTCCTGGGATTGAAACCCAGCCTGGCGATCGTCACGAACGTGGAACACGACCACCCGGACTGCTACCCCACTCCGGAGGACTTCCACCGGGCTTTCGTGGAATTCGTCCACCTGCTGCCGCCCACCGGAACCCTGGTCACCTGCGTGGAAGATGCTGGGGCGCGCCGCCTGCTGCATGCAGCGAAAAAAGCAGGCAAGGCAGTCGTCGCCTACAGCCTCAGCCCGGTGGTCGAGGACAGCAACATCGAGGTGAACACCTTCACCGAGGTGCTCAACCCGGGCACGGACGGCGCCTTCACCTTCGAAGCGCGCGTCATGGGCGATCCCGTGACGGTGAGCCTGCAGGTTCCCGGGCGCCACAATGTCAGCAACGCCCTGGGGGTGCTGTCGGTCATCCGCCTGCTCGGTCTGGACCTGGCGGAAGCCGGCAATGCCCTGGGCGAGTTCCGCGGCGCCGGGCGCCGGTTTGAACTGCGCGGTGAGGTCGATGGGGTGACGGTGATTGATGACTATGCGCATCATCCGACCGAGATCCGCGCCACCCTGGCAGCCGCCCGCCTGCGCTTCCCCGGTCGCCGCATCTGGGCGGTTTGGCAGCCCCACACCTACTCGCGCACACGCACCCTGATGCGCGAATTCACCCAGGCGTTCCAGGAAGCCGACGAGGTGCTGGTCACCGAGGTGTTTGCCTCGCGCGAGGCTGAACAGAATTTCTCCTCCCGGCAGGTCGTCAGCGCCATGGCGCACCGCTCCGCCCACTACACCGGCGGCTTGGAGAATACCCGCAATATCCTCATCTCCCTGCTCCACCCGGGGGATGTCGTCCTGGTCCTTTCCGCCGGCGATGCTGATCAGATCAGCACCCGCTTGTTAGCCCATCTCAAAGGAGGCTGAAAATGGCTGAAAAGAAACGTGTATACCATTCCGATGTCATTGAACTGCCGCCCCTGCGTTAGGTGATCGGGGATAGATCGGAAGAGCACACTTCTTAAATCCACTCACCCAATAACTATACCGAATCTCGTAATAA